>WJXE01000083.1 GCA_009665115.1 Nitrosopumilales archaeon | reverse complement strand
AATTATATTATAGGTATTCTTTGAAAATGGGCTCTTGCGTACACTTAAATTATTTCATAAAATGAGAATGGTCCGCCACATGGTTCGCGTTAGTACAAATTAGCCACTTAAGCGAAAACAGACAATTCTCTTTGTTACCGAACGCGGGATAAAGGCTCATAAGAAAAGTGTCAAGCGTTCTGATAGAATTATTTGCATATCGACCTAAGTATAAGGACGTTGAGATTCGCTATGACGTATCGTTCGACTTAATCTATGATAATCGTGGCTTAGTTTTATTTACTGATCTTGATCGAGAGGCTGGAAAAAAGTACAGACACCCAACGTAAAATAATTGGGAATGCATGAGAAGAGGGTCAGATGATCCCTACTGAAGCCCCTGAAAGATTAATCGGCTGTATTTGGGATTGATATTTTCTCGTTATAAATCAGCTCATTTGTTTATTACTTTTTGTGAATACAATGCGTAGAAGAGAGCGAGCAGCCAAAGAACTACGAGACATAGTGTAAAAAGATTCCTCGTTAGTCGGGGATTTTCAAGTAAAACACATGGTGGACATAATTCGCAATGCGAAGAAGCTGAGCGGTATAAGAAGGTAAGCATAACAGATCTTCTGTCAAGCGTAGTTTGCTTTAATAGAGGATCTTGCACCGCAAGCTTCACACAAGAGAAACCCTAACTTTTTGTTCTTTTCGGTTCGTGTGTCAGGACTTCCACAGACAGGACATATTACATAATCCTTTACGTACCTATCAATTAGTGCGCCAAAGGACGATGGTTCCTTTCGTCCAAGAAATATTACTCGTTCACCTGCGATATAGCCAGCAGAAGCAAGCTCCTTGTTAAGATACAGGAGTAACTTCGGTGGCTCTCTTCGCAAGGCTTTTGGGAACTCCATAAAGTTTCTGAATATCGTACGTTGACCTACCCAGATAATTTGGGGAGTTGGAACTTCCAATCTTGAAACTGCTTTTCGTGATTCGTTTCCCAGTTTGTCTTGTAGCCGTTTGAGCAAACTTTCATAATCTGACCTTGTTTGGACCGTCACAAATTGAGTTAGATTTTCCTGATTTATGTGCGTTATGCGTAATAGAACAGCATTTGATTGTCGATTTCGCGTCCAGTCTTATCTATGCGTCATCTTAGCTCAAGATACTGGTCCACCGCAATATTTTCCCCTCGGCTTCAATGCTTTGATTAGACTAAAATCTGACCGCTCTAATCTTCTTTCTGTTAACTGGATTGCCGTCGAGGAGCAGTCGCAGCCAATCCAATTTCTGCCCAGTCTTTGTGCTACGACTAACGTGGTTCCTGAGCCGCAGAAAAAGTCTGCAACAAGATCTCTTGCCCTCGAAAATTGTCCTATTATCCTTTCTAATAATTGTTCATGTTTTTCGGTGTCATACCCTGTTGAATAACTGTACGCTTCTATGTCGGTCCAGATATTGTCGAGAATTACATGGGTCTTCGGGGGGATCCAGTATTCTGGATACTTGACGCTCGGGCGTTTGCGAATAAATTCCATATTTTGACTAGTTCGTCTCCAGTATTCCTCGAGGGGGATATCAGCGAATTTGCCTACGTAGACTTTGTAATTTTCTATTGCCAGTAGTGCTCTTGCCTTGGACCACTTCCATTGTCCTCTCTCTGGTACAAAACCAAACAGCTCGTATCGCATTGTCGGTCTATTTACGTTACTCCAAAATCCCATCCATTTGGAGTTCCTCTTATTTTTAACAAGCGGGTGATGAAATTTCGTTCCTGCAGATTTCGAATACCAAAGAATTGAATCGTTTGCAACATGCATTCTATCGATTGACTTGAACTGATAGAGAAGATTTTTCCTTCGCCCCCTTTTTATTATGATTTCGTTACGAAAATTTTCATATCCAAAAATTTCATCCATGATTACTTTAACATAATGCAATAGATGCCAATCAAGATGGACAAAGATTGACCCCCTAGCAGAAATTAATTTTTGAATGACTTCAAGTCTTGGGTATATCATATCCAGGTACTCATCGATTTTTCCTCTGAAAACATCTTCAAACGCAGGATTTTCGACATTTTTCATACGGTGATAATACTTTTCGCCCCTGCCAAAAGGAGGATCAATGTAAACAAGATCAATTTTTTGTTCAAAGCCATTTTCGAGTAGATAATTCACCGATGTAAGATTGTCAGAGTGGAAGAGCAGGTTCCCGCTTGTAGAATTCTTCAAGATTCTAATAGGTTCTTTGATGCCATTAGTTTTTTTATATTCATTATCTGATGCCCAACATAGTTTAACTTTAGATTTTTTTTGCAACGGCGAAGGCATGATGAATTTATTGATTGATGATATTAATCAATATCAATTTAACTCCTTGTAATCACACTATAATGTCGTATTCTTCGGATGCTACCTTAAGTCATCTTGGAATGACACGTTCCTTGGCTGTGGTGTGTTCCCCCTTGGTCGGTTGTAGCGACATGATGTAGACTTCTCATGCAGCATGCCGCCTATTTTTATATTCGTGAATCGTTGCTAACATACAGGGATATGCGAAATAAACAGAAATTAAAATCGATTTCTGTACTTATACCGTTGCAAGAAGTATCAGCCAGTATTTCTCAACTTGATTTTTCACTAGATGGTATCACGACAATTGTCGCAGAGGGTAAATTCTGGAAGAGGATGCTCTATGTTAATGGGGAAGAAACAATCAGTGTCTCTGAGGAGATTGGCGATGCTTATCCAAAAGACCCTATCATTACAATTTGTGGATCAACTCACACCGTTTCGAAAATCACAGAGGAATTACAACACTATGCCGGTTTACGAATGTAATGAACATCAATTTGTAGAGAATATTCGGAGACTAATCGAAACTTCGCAAAAATTTTTGGTCAACCGCAGAATAAGTTGGCATGATGATGCAAAATATGGTCCTGCAATTTTGCCTGACGAAGAATTTAATCGCTATGCAATAATTTGCATCAGGAAATCACTTAGGTCAACAGTGTTCACTAAGGTTCCATTCATTGATGACTTTCATAGGAGGACGTATGACAAAGGTGAAAACGTTCATGGATCAGGTAATCTAATGTTTCCTAGAATGTCAATTCCTTATTATAAAGTAGAATATTCTGTAAATGTATGGGGCGCGACATATTTTTTCACATTCGATGCCTTGTTCGACCCGCATATTGTTATCGAAAAACGCCAAGGGAAAAGGCTTAGCGGACTGGTCCACGTTTTAAAGTATAATCCTCCCCCCGATCGACTCTTGACCCTTAAATTACCAACGAAGGTGATGGTTTTTGATGTCAAGAATATGGTCAGAGTCATAGATAACTCATCATACTTTTGATATTTTATATTATGTCCACAGCTTATCATTATGACTTATATCACCAGTTTGGGCTGAACACATCTCCTGACTTGACAGAATCTAGGAATGCTATACACGATGCTATACAGGCTCATCGTCAACCTACGCTAATACAATTGAAACATTTAGGCGATAACCCAGCAAAGCGTCTCAATTAGTTCGGATATATAAACAGGACAATACACCAAACAGGTCTGGGCGGTCTGACATTACAGCCTCGTTCTTGAACTATCGGTGTGACAACCAGCCATTGTTTTCGAAAGAATCTTGATTAAGTAAAAGAGTGTGTCCTTCATAACCGACGGTTATTTGCAAGATTATATTGGGTTTTCATTTAGTACTAGGGCTAGGAGAGCAGCCCTTAACTCCTTTCCATAGGCAGCTTGTTTGAAATAAATTGCATTTTTTGTATTATCAATAGAATGTGAAATTTCTTGCATTCTAGGCATTGGATGCATTACAGATACGTCTGGCTTTGCTTTGCGAAGGGTATTGCTATCAACAGTATACGTGCCCTTTACTTTTTCATACTCCTGTGGATCTGGGAATCTCTCTTTCTGTATTCGTGTGACATAGATTACATCAAGTTTAGTCAAAATATTGTCGTCAAGCTCCTCATGTTCAAAAATTTTCAATTCCTTCTTCTCAACATCATATATTGACTCTTTTCGAATGCTCAACGTTGGAGGCGATATTAGGTGAATATTTACATTATAATTTGCGAGGCCGTATAGCAGCGAATAAACTGTCCTTCCATATTTTAAATCACCAACTATTCCTATTCTGAGGCCATCAATCTTGTTTTTCTCTTTCAGTATGGTATATAGATCAAGCATAGCTTGCGTAGGATGTTCTTCACTTCCGCTGCCGGCATTAATTAGCGGGTTCTTTGATAGCTCTGCGGCGAACCTGCTTGAACCATCTAGCGGATGTCTGAGAACGATAACATCCGAATAAAGATCCATTATTCTGATAGTATCAGCAAGGCTTTCGCCTTTTTCGACCGACGAGGATTTCGAATCAAAAATTCCGATAGAGCTCCCTCCCAACGATGCCATAGCTGCTTCGAAACTCATCCTTGTTCTCGTGCTAGGCTCGTAGAAAATATAACCCAGAGTTCGTCCTTTGCCCAATTCGGCCTTTTCGTTTGGTCTTAGCGCGCTAACTCTATCTGTACAACCGAAAATAAACTCAAGGTCCTGCCTGCTGAAATCTTTGATTGAAACTATGTCTCGATTAAAAAAATGATCACTAGGCATATCCCTTGGCTTCATTCACCCCATAGATAAACAAAGTTCAGATAATTAAGATTACAGACCCCAAAATGGTACGGTAAATGACTTGCGTTTTGTTCGCAGCATTTATTTAAGTTCAAATTTGGATTGATATATTATGTTTTGCTACTACATTTTTATTTCTACTGGTGATGCTTATCGTCGGCATGTGAATCAAATTTGACACAATTTTAGGGGTCGACTTGGTATAAGTCTTTTACGCTAAAGTATTGATAACTGAGTTGTTTCCCGTGTCAGAGTGAAACCAGATAAGTCTACGGCTCGCAGCTTAATACCAATATTTCGTTCAACACCCAATTCAGTGTCTCTATGTCGGTCCTGAGGCTATGAGTAATATGCTCTCTTGCGAATCTCGTGCATCTTGTTTCTTGTTTGGCGGATTTTATCCTTTATTCTCTCTTCCGGCACTGAAATCTTTGTTAGAAGAGACGGATAAATGACTTATGGAGCGCTATCATGGGCTAATGGAATTGGGAAACAAGAGTTTCAAGATTTGACGATTTAGACCTTAGGAGAAATAGATTTCATTTTGCGGTCTAAGTTCAATAGGTTCATATTCATAGTTTTACATTGAAAATTCAATACTTGGGAATTTATAGATACGGCGTATATAAAAGCCCTAATCTTGGATTGTTTGCGAAGGCCAATGATAGAATAATAATAGTACCTTTTGGTTTTGCAAAAACTAAAACCGCTAAACTAATGGAATACCTAGGTGTGGAAGAGGAGCTTTATACATCTGTTGCGAACACAAGGCTTATCGGTCCGATGACGGCAATGAATAACAACGGAATTTTGGTTCCCTCTATTGCCACAGATGAAGAAATTTTGGCTCTGAAGCAGGCAACCGGTCTTAATGTTGATCGTCTGAATAGCAAATTTACTGCCATTGGAAATTTGATTTCAACCAATGATAATGGAGCATTAGTATCTCCACTATTCAAAGGCGAAGTAGACCAGCAAATTCGAGACGCTTTGGGTGTTCCTGTCCATTCGATGACGGTAGGCGGCTTTATTCAAACAGGTTCTATGGTCGTCGCAACAAACACGGGCGCCGCAGTTCACCCAAAAGCAACAGAAGATGAGATTAAGGTGATTTCCGAGACATTGCAAGTCCAAGTTGAACCTGTTACGGTTAACGGAGGGATCCCGTTTCTATCTTCTGGAATACTGGCGAATTCAAAATCCGTGATTGTAGGATCTTTGACGAGCGGCCCTGAGTTGATTATGCTTAGCAGAATCTTCAAAGCATGAGACAAATCGGAGAGTGTGGATAACCGCGTCGTTGCAACAATAGATAAATTGGATAAATAAACAACGAGGAGACAGAACGCGGATAATATTCCGAAAATTAGTGCTGGATTAGCAATCATTCGGAGCTCCCATTGCACGTTGTCATTATGGGAATCTGTAACACAATCATGATTGATACTTCACGTCACCGGCGTACTCCGGTTAGATGGCACATGGTAGCAAAGCTAAGCGCTTATTAATAAATGTCCAAAAGTTTATAGATATGTGTGAAGCTGCTTTCTGTACACGATGGCGCAGCAAAGCCCTCCTAATTCTGGAAGGAAGGTATCGCGGCGTGATTTTCTGAAGCTTATGGCCGCTGCAGGTACGGTTATGACTTTCATACCCTTTATAGATTGGGGTAAGTTCTTACCCAATCCTGCTGGGAATATATCTGCAAAGGCCAAACTCGAGCTGCCTGATGGTTCACAGGCCAATATTAAGACTTTTCCAGTTAATCATTCTGAAACTGTTATTTATCCATTAACTAGCGATCAAACATTAAATAAAGAATCCTTCCGACTTTGGCAATTTATACGATTGCCACCGGAGCTTGGGGGGAACAAAAATGACGTGTCAGCCTTTAGAATGTATAGTCAGATATGCTTGCATCTTTGGTGTCTATGGAAATACTGGCCTGACCCTGGCAGAAAGCGAGGCGAATGCCCATGTCACGGTAGTATGTATGATCCTCTTAATGGTAAGGCATTTGCCGGACCAGCATCCCTACAATCACCGCCCAGTAATGTCCTTCCGATGTTAGATCTAGAAACAGATGGAAATGGAAACATATGGATTTTGCCTCCTATCTGGAGTCCCAATAAAAACGGAGTTGTGGGCTTCGGTCGATTCCTAAAGGTGTAAGAAAATTTGGTTGCCACAATAAGGGATGAAAACAGTTTAGTCACTTTCCTTAAGTGGATTTATGCCGGCATAGATAGAACTATCTTCATGGGGCTCAAGTTTACCTTTCCTGGAAGATTCGTTAGCCCCCTTGGTTTCCTTGGCATGATTACTTTTGTCCTATTCATAATTCTGGGTATTACCGGAGCTTTGTTAATGCTTTGGTACGAACCGGAACTTGATAGAGCATGGAATAGCGTGCAAAATATTAACAACACAATTCCTTATGGATTCCATATACGCAATATACACTATCATGCATCTAACGCCATGGTTATGGTAGCACTGCTTCACATGTACTATCAGTATTTTAGTGGTAGATACAAGATCAGGAATGAAATTATTTGGGTGACAGGAGTTATCATAGGCGTACTTACAATTCTTGAGGCGTTTACTGGCTATGACATTATATTTAGTGAACGCTCCGAGCTTGCCATATCCATCGCGGCTTCACTGACTAACTCCATACCTGTTCTGGGTCCACAACTTAGAGATGCATTCTTTGGTGGAGGATTTCACGATTTTGTCCTAAGATTCTATGCTTTTCATGTGTTTTTCCTCCCCATCGCACTGCTCGGCTTAATGGTTGTGCACTTTCCAAGGTTCCTCGTATTCGACATACCAATGGTTATGGCAGTATCAGGAGCAATAATGATAACTGGAGGGGTATTTCCTATAGATTTAGGAAGTATTTCCTATAGATTTAGGAACAAAATTTGTTCCCACGTCACCCCCGGGTATTACGGTACCTGAATGGTATCTGACAGGACTGTATGCATTCCTTAGAACCCAATACGATAAATTTGTAACAGGTGTTGCATGGCCTGGTTTATTAATATTGACGTTATTGGTTATGCCTTTTGTTGATAGGTACAGGAAATTCTCATGGAAAGATAGGCCACTTGTTACTGCAATAGGGATAACCAGCATTGCGCAGATTATGGTTACCACTTACTGGGGATTCTACATTGATCCTAATATACAAAAGTCTCTGCTCGAAAGGTTAGTTATCGATCCGATCTTCTTTTACTCGGTAATGTTGATGCTGGTGCCCCTGTCCTTTGGATTCACATACATGATGATAAAGCTAGCCAAGAATGCAGAAGTTAGGGCAAAATCGCAACCAAAAAAACCTTCAGGCAAGAGTTCAATCAACATCCCAGAAAACTGGATCTATATAGTATTTGTAGCGTTACTGGCTTTTCAAATTTATCTGAACATTGCGGCGTATTATGCTGTTCTTAGTGGAATGAAGAACTTCTCACTATTCATTGTAGGTATCATAATGCTTGTGTTTGCGGGTATGTTTCATATCTATAGACATGCCAAGACGATGGCAAAAACCCCTCCGCCCCCACCAAAACCTATGGCTCCGCCGGCC
>WJXE01000082.1 GCA_009665115.1 Nitrosopumilales archaeon | reverse complement strand
TCATTTGGCTGCCAGTCATATTCATTTGGCTGCCAGTCATATTCATTTGGCTGCCAGTCATATTCATTTGGCTGCCAGTCAAATTGTTTTGTGCGTTAGCATAAGGCATCAGAGAGACTAATATCAAGAGAGATGGAGCAACAGGTAAGAATTTTCTCATATTATTTAGTAAAGAACAAAAGGTGTCTAGCAGGGGTATCGGCGTAATAATTATTGCAGGGATATCCTTTGTATCAGCAACCGTAACAAAATCCTTACTCAATACGAAGACCATTTTCGTCTTAGAATATGAGGTCTATATGCCTTTTCATTTGAATTGTTTAGTTTTTTTGCGGCAACTCTAAGATAAAATTAAAGCGGAAACAAAATGAACAATCTTAGTACGACGTATGATGAGAGGATATAGACTCCTTGATGTCTAAAATACTAGAAATCATCTAGTTTTGATTGCTAGTTAGCACCACCTTACCCTCCAGTAAAGGGATGGTTAGCTTGTTTCTATTGCGTGTTTTACTGCAATTATATAATAATCTGATGATCTAATTATATGAGGAGTAGATTTGAAGGTAAAAAATTAAGTAAACTAATTACTTATTTGCTGCCATGTTTATCGAACTGAATACCTAACAAAGGATTGTCTTGCTCCTTCTCCATTTCGATAAGTAAGTCTTTCTTTGGTACAACGGTTGTATTCTGGGGAGCAAATGAACTACTCCTATCAGTTACAACTTTTTCCATTCGTGTCCAGCACCAGCTACAATATGCACCTTTTTTTAGTATGACTAACGCTAATCTTATCAGTTTCATAATTACAAACAAATCCATGTTTTTTTTCAGCCTTGTACGAATCAAGGTTATCTCAACCTCTCTAGTCGATATCTCATATTTTCTTGAGATATCTACCATTGCAAAATACAAACCACTAGGTAGACTATTCCTCTTACCTCTAGGAGCATTAGTCATTTTTGTTTGTCCTAGACTTGACTTTGACGTCGCCTTTGCGCTCAACGACTATATGATTATTATATATAGGATTTAGTGTCTTGTACATTGTTGCAACTCCTTTGATTGGGTGTTGTTACAGTCTGCAGTCTGGGTGGACGCTCAAATCTTGCCCAGGCTGTGGATATTCAGCTTGTTCCAATTCTAACTCTCACTCCTGAACAATTAACGAGTAAAAAATGCGAAAGATGTTCGGGCAGACTACAACTCTGAAACAAATGGTTTCTAAGGGGCAGAGATTGTGCTTTACTAACCAGGAGGGTGTCACAATGAGTAACCAAATAACTCAATCAACTCCTTTATGGAAACAGGGTAAATATCCAGGTATGAAATTTTGTGCTTCCTGGTCCAGATTAGAAAAAGAAGACCCAGAGACATTCAAGGTATTACCAGCAGTTGTAGCGACAGAGGCACAAGATTTTGAATATTCCTACAAAGTATATGCCACCAAGTATGGCCTATCAATTGTTAGAAGGAAAATGGATACCTCAATGTTGAAGGCAGTTGCAATAATATCATTGAAGCAGAGAAGCCTAGTTCTAGGCCACCTATGTCAGAAGACAATCCCTTAAGGCTGACTAACTAAGGCTGTCTATGTCGACAGAACCTTATTCTCATATACACAAATAGCATAGCACGACGCAGACATTAGATTGGCCAGGATTGAGGGTCATGTCAAAGCTATTCGAAAAATGATAGCTGCAGATCGAAACCATTCTGATATAATACAGCGGTTTCTGCTGTCCGTGCAGCTTTAGATGGTGTGTTAGAAGTAATGGTTCAAGATCTAGTAGAGCATTACGTCAAACTAGAGATGAAAAAGGTAAGAAAGTAGCAATAGAACTAAAGGATACAGTATCAAATATTTTCGAGTTCTATAAAGAAGAGCGGAGTTTCTGTTCCCATGCTTCAGAAGGCAAGCTATTCTCCAACTGGTGGCGTTGTAAGAGCATATCAATGGACATGTATTTGCCGAAAGGTGACAGATCCTTGATACCTAATGCATGGAGCTACGGATTATTTGGTTAATTCTTCATGATTTTTGTTGGGTGAACTAAAAAGGTGTAGTATGCAACGTAGCCAGTCCTTCATAGATTGTTAAGAAAATTATAAGGTAGTAATATCATCTAACTTTTTCAAGAGATCCTTCCTTGTGTTTTCTATAAGTGCCATCATTTCACTTTTCGCTGAACAGTCAGGAAATGGTTCAACGGAATCCTTCATTCGTTTTGCGTTGTCGTTTATGTTATCACTTACTATGATTTTTCTCTGGGTAAAATCCATTCAGACCGTCCTGTAGGATCATGATGCTAATTTAAATACTAAACCTTTACGAGGTTAGACGTAGACGCAGTTATTTTCGCTACTTTTTAGGAAGATACTGCGAGGTATCTTCAACTTGATTGGTTTTTTTCATACCTTATACTGTTTACTCTGTTCGGTTGGAAAAAAAGAAATATATGGGCAGCCGCCTGTTTGTGAGATACTAGAGAACGCTGCACTCTGCTGTAGCGAATGAGCAGCATGATTGACCAGCGCCAGTACTGGTCGAGCTTGCTTCGCCTGGGCTATTCGTGCTAAGACCAACAGATGATTGGCCACTGGTAATAATAACAGAGTCTGTTGTAGTCGTTTTGCTGCTACTACTCGAACTGGTAGAGCAACTGCCTGATGAACCACTAACGCTTGAAGAAGCGCCGACGGAGTTGGTACTTGACGAGCTGCTACAGCTGGATGTGATGCCTGGGCCGTGAACCTTAGGTGTCTTGCCGCCAGCAATTAAGGGGTTTAGCGGTAGAAGTATTGTTGTGACCGTGACCATTGCAGCGTGTTATTGAAAAAGTAGCAGTAGAATAAAAGAAAAGAAGGAAGCTTTATCGAAACACGAATAGACGTAGACGACTTGGGAAAAGAGCTTAAAGTAGAATTAGATTCAAAATATTTAACAATGAGCGACATAAATTATTTTTATATAGCAATTAGACAATCTAAAATTAACTGCTCCGTCATCACGTCCATCACCAAATTACACTTTTTCATCTTCTTGAAATATCGTCGCTTAAAGCCATTAAATGAAAACTGGGAGAGCAGCACCGAGCACCTTTGAAGTGGCCTATCTTTAACTACCAATTCGCATTAATTATGTCATGGTAACAGAGCGGGAACAAGAAAGTCGAGTTCTCAATCCATTTCATAATCCGATAGAGTTTTGGCAAAACTATTTGATAAATTGGATTCAAGCGAGCAATGGATTTTTATGAGAACGCAATCAAGGCTAACGAATATTGGTTCAAAGCATTCTGGGAGCCCTGGTTAAGGGCAGCAGTCGCAGAACAAAAAGAAAGGTGGAATAAGTAAGATGGGATCAATAGTTAAACGATAAAATTCGGAGAAGTAAAACAAACCGCGTGGGCATAATTGTATTCGTATAATTCGCACTAGATAAAGTGAGACAAGTGCAGCATGCGTTATGTAATGAATCTATATTTCGAATCCCATCTACTTTGCATCTGAATACAATTACCTAATAAAAGGGAAGTTAAATTTATCTTGTGATATGCAAAAATAAACTTTGTTTGTATCATATTACCAATGTACGGTAACGCTATTCAGTACAATGATGCGTACCTATTGATTCAAAGACCTATTACTGACTTTACTGTATAATATAAGTATGATACTAGAATTTAGAAAAAGTGTATCGATGATATTATAATGTCGGTGATAAGTCCAGCTACAAAGATGGTCAGCATCTTTGTAAGTATAGCAGCAATAGCAGTAATGATGACTATCAGTGCGCGTGGTGAAGCGCTTGCAGATCCACAACATTGTGATAAGTCAGGAAGCCTTTCCTGCTATAGCATAGGTTACTCAGACGGACAGGCTAATCCCGGAACTAGCTGTCCGAGTGGTCACAGCTCAAACTTTTGTGATGGATGGAATGCTGGAGCAGGGACCTCGGGCAATAATAACAATAACGGCAACAATAACAATCTAGTGATGCATGCTATGGACACTCCCTAATGAATGGTGTAATGAACATTTTTAGGGATAGCACCAACACGCTAGCTGCTACCGATCCCAACTTAGCGGAATTAATGATCTTGAAATCTGATGGCTGTGCCGCATGCTGATTTAAAATCCCACTAACTCGTCTACGCGGCCAAATTTTGGAAAACTTTTTATCTTTTGCTATACTGCAGTGGTAGTATTCTATTAGGTGATAATGAATATGGCTACATTGCAAAACACGGCTGGCGGAATGCCAATCGTGATTTTAAGAGAAGGAACTAAAGAAAATAAGGGTAGAGAAGCACAGAGAAACAACATTGCCGCAGCCAAGGTAATAGCAGATATGGTGAAAACTTGCCTGGGGCCACGTGGTATGGATAAGATGCTCGTTAGTTCTCTTGGAGACGCTACAATTACAAATGATGGGGCAACAATTCTAAAAGAAATGGATGTTGAACACCCTGCAGCAAAAATGATGGTTGAAGTTGCCAAGTCTGTAGATAATGAAGTAGGTGATGGAACAACATCATCGGTAATTCTCACTGGTGCTTTACTGGGAAAGGCTGAAGATTTGATTAACAAGAATGTCCATCCATCAGTAATTGTTGATGGTTATGATGCTGCTTCTCTTCAAGCTCTGAAACTATTACAGAAAATTTCAGTTAAAGTGGATGTAGAAGACAAAGAACTCTTGATGAAGATCGCTATGACTAGCATGTATTCCAAGATAGTATCAGAAGATAGCCATTTGTTAAGTCAAATCGCTGTAAATGCAACAAAACAGGTGGCAGAAAAAAATGAAGTTAATGGTGTTGGTCTAAGAGTAGACCTTGACAATATAAAGGTCGAGAAGAAAGCAGGTGCCTCTATACATGATACGAAATTGATCAAAGGCATGATACTTGACAAGGAAGTTGTTCATTCAGGGATGCCGAAGCTAATTAAAAATGCCAAAATTGCATTGATTAACTCTGCATTGGAAATCGAAAAGACCGAAATGAGTGCTGAGATCCGTATTAATGACCCTCAGCAAATGCAAGGGTTTCTTGATGAAGAGAACAAGATGCTCAAATCTATGGTCGACAAGATTATGAAAGCAGGTGCCAATGTCGTAGTATGTCAAAAGGGTATTGATGATATAGTACAACATTATCTCTCAAGTTCAGCTATTCTCGCAGTAAGGCGTGTAAAAGAAAGTGATATGTTCAAACTATCTAAAGCAACAGGTGCCAAAGTAGTAAGTAATCTAGATAGTTTAGTTGCTAGGGATCTGGGTTCTGCTGATTTGGTCGAAGAACGTAGGATCGAAACTGACAAATGGGTCTTTATAGAAGGGTGCAAGAATCCCAAAGCAGTGACGATTCTCGTGAGGGGTGGCTCACAGAAAGTAGTTGATGAAGCTGAAAGATCAATACATGATGCTTTGATGGTAACAAAGGATGTTCTGGAAAGACCTGAAATAGTGGCAGGGGGCGGTGCTACAGAGGCGTACGTCGCAAACGAATTGAGAGGATGGTCAAGCAATCTAGAAGGACGTGCACAGCTTGCAGTTCAAAAGTTTGCAGATGCACTCGATTCAATTCCGCTAGCTCTTGCAGAAAATGCAGGTATGGATTCAATTGATACCATGACTGAACTACGAACAAAACAAAACAAGGGGGCCAAATGGACTGGAGTGGATGTCAGAAATACAAAAGTTACTGATATGTTTAAACAAGATGTGCTAGAACCTCTTGTAGTTAAGGAACAAATCATAAAATCTGCAACCGAAGCAGCCTCTATGTTATTGAGAATAGACGATGTAATCGCCGGAAGCAAGTCCAAAATGCCTCCTGGACCACCTGGCGGTGGTGGAGGAATGGGTGGTATGGGCGGCGGCTACGGCGGTGGGATGGATATGTAGTAGATTAGGCATAAGACGATGACAACAATGTGCAAGAAGCTGAAAACTGATGTTATTCATACCCATAGAATATCTGCTATCCCTTATAAGACAGTCTTACGATGAAAATCGAAACGGATTGCGCTGGCTATAGATCTAAACTAACAAGATCCGTGCTTACCTATTCTTCTCTGTCCAGCATTATTGGCACATCTTAGTGCATTAAAAAGTAAAAGCTCGGTGACACATATTTACTGGCCTTGGTCATTTTAGTCAATTAGGGTCCTGGCGGTTGCCTCTATTTCCTGTGTTATCAAAGGTGGTACTCCCTCGTGGCGCCGGGGCGTCATTCTCGTGTCCTGGGTGTGATCTAATATGACTCCAGTGCTCTGAATTTGTGATTGCACTTTTGCAAATAGGGCAGTTTCCATAACCACATTTATGATATCCTATGAAGAGGGGATGAATTTGTAGATTACATTTAACGCATTTATTTTCCAACGAATATTTTACAATTTTCTTTTATGCTGCGTACTATTAGGATGTATCGATCACTCGCCTCAGGCTGGATTTTACCCATAATAGATCGGAGAAAGAAATTAATTCGGTATAGCATTTACTTTCTAGCTGATCATTGGTACTTATATTCTGCCTGCATGTTTTTTATCTGGCTATCGTAGCAGAGTGGATCCGTTATTTATTACTTCCAGTATGCTGAATTAGTCTAAAGTACTCCTATACTATATCTTCATCAGCCTGTGATTTTCCATACATCGATTGTATGAAACACGGTGGATAGGTTAGATTGAAATGGTGGTTTTAATAACACTACTTTTATTTATACGAAACCTAAATGCTCGCATAGCGAAATTTAAGTGACTATAACCGCTTTTGCGAATCTATCTGCTACATCGGTGACTTTTACCTTATGCTTGTTCCCAACTTTTGCATTCTCTACAAAAACTACAAAACCCTGTACTCTCGCAATTCCATCTCCTTTTCTACTGATTTCTATAATGTCTACTTCGTATTCCTTACCTACTTCGACTGGTTTTGGAGCAGTAGAACCTCTGTCGAAGCCTCTACCACCGCCGCCACCATAACTCCTGCCTCTACCGTAACTCATTTGTAAAGGTTATTGGTTGTCGTCCTAATATAAACGGGCTATATCGGTGAACATAAAAAAGGAGTTTTCAATGCAATTTCGCTTGAGAGGTGTACTATAAGCAAGTTACAATCTTGTAGCTGTGACTAGATGGCACCAAAAATTAGTTATATTGTAGACAGAACAGCTCAAGACAAAGGCGGAGCAGTATAGTCATTCATATATTTGAATGAGTATCATTAACATAGCTTAACATTAACATGGTAACTATAATCAAAAATTCAGTTGTATGCTAAACATGCAAAAAGACGATCATTACCGATAAGATACCAGATGCAATAATCGAGAAAACTGCATGCATCTACGGAAAAGCCCGTGAAAGAGGATTATGACGGGGAAGGGAGACATCAGCACGCATTAGCCCCTGCTCCCTACCTAGCATGCAGAGAACAAGGAACTCCAAATGGGAGTTCCACAATTAGCAACATCAAACGCAAAACAATATCACGGCAGTAGTAGTGTTAGCACGGATGTAATGGTCACCGATACGATCCATCTTGTCGATCACGTCATACCTATAACCTGCTGTTAACGATGGAATAATGTTCTACCAAGGCAGCAAGACTACCTGGCTAACGGACTGCATATCACCAGACTACTTGACTGTCGGCACGCCGATAACAGATAGTCTGTAAGATGT
>WJXE01000081.1 GCA_009665115.1 Nitrosopumilales archaeon | reverse complement strand
AACTACTACTCAGGCAGTTTCTGATGGTAATTGGGTTTTCTTAAAGCCGCTACCTATGGGTAAGCATGTTATCTACTTTAAAGGCGGTTTAAAGAGTATCAACGCTACTGCTACTAGTGGTTCAAATAGTAATTACACTTTTGCAGGACCTTATGGCTGGGATTCTCCAGTGACGTATCACTTGACAATAACAAAATCCTGACACTACCAAAAATTAGTGCTACCAGAAAAGACTTACGGAACACAAGAACAATTCACCCGTCTATCGCCAGCCTTGCAACTACCATCGGACTTGACAAAAATCAAAATTGAAAAGAGCGCAATCAAGATTGAAGTAATTAGGAGGGAATTCATTTGTTCGTACTTTTGGGTTTACAGTTGACTCACCTTAAAACGCCTAGAATCAGGCTTCGATGATCGCATCATCTCCACTAGCACGAATGCAAACATTATAGCTAAAACTTCGTGCCTAGTTCGATGGTGTTTCCTATCATTATACAAAAACTGCAAAAATTCGCTAAAGTCATCCACTACTACGGTATTCGGAGGTTCGTAACTCATAGGTGCGTCATCAGTAGATATCATATCGCTATGAACTAGTTTTATCGGTAATGGAATGTAATCCATCTTCCATTTTTTGAGAATGTGATCTAAGGCCTTTACAGTTTTAGCATCGCATTCCCTCAGGTATTTCAGAAGACAAACCTAAGAATCTTATAACTTCAATAACACTATTAACATTGATCTTACTATCAGGTAATATTTACGGGAATAAAACAAGTGTGTCTTCAATATTGTATCAACAACTTATTTTGCAACGAATGTCAACGACATAGCGGTGATTCTGAAGTACCTGAAGCTATAAGGAATCAACTAGGAATAAATATAGCTTATACGACACTGCATACCGAAATTATTTTATTACTAACAAAAATGATAGATTATGGCTTATGAAAACGTCTTATGAAATGAAAGGAAAACAATTGTTATGGCCGTTATTCGGATTAGTTGCTTTCGAGATTCTCCTTTCGGCTACCGTTAGTGGCTATGCAATATCCTCGAAGGCTCTTGACGTGAGTATAACATCGCCTGAGAACGGTCAGCAGGTTCCAGTTAGCAAAAATCTCTTAATCTCTGGAATATCCTCAGCTAATGGGACTAATAATTGCGAGGTATCTGTAATAATAAATAACATCAAGCCATATCAGAAAGCCGTAGGTATAGGCATACCAAGTCATTTGACCGGCCACATTTCAAATGATTATTCTACGTGGGTTTACCGTCTTGGTTTTCCGTATCCTCCGCTTAAACTAGGGGAAAACAAAATAACTGCGAAGATAACGTGTGCAGCCAACAATCTTGCAAGATTTAACACCGTAAACGTAACTGGAGTGCAGTAACAAGGACAAATACCACTGTCGATCCATGGTGTCAATGGGGCTAATGGGACTAATGGTTCGTCAATCAAAGGAGGTTAAGAGTGCTGAGAAGAATCACATATATCAATATTGTAAAGCATTGCTGGTTACTATGAATTATCTATGGGTATGCTTTGTTTTGGGTTATTTCGATAGCTTCATGTCCTCAACGCAGCCACGTCTCTAGATGTAAGGAGGATTTTACCCACATTTTTTGCACTTATATGTCGGCCTCTCAATCATCGTATATTGTCCACTTTAATTCGCTGATTTTGGTGTCTATGTTCATAATCTCATTCCGTGCCCATTCTGGTATTCCGTTAGGCCATTCTGAAACAAGTTGTAGATTCCTCTTTTCGTAATGTTCTATCCGTGCTCGAACCTTAATCGGCCTTGAAGATAGCGATAAGACATCGAGCTATCTGTCAAGTGGCTAGCCTGCCAGACATTACAATAGATTAATGAAAGCCATGATTTCTCCGGCGAGCAGAGTCTCACTAATCATAGGGTGTTCTTCATACGATGATACTTTCCTCTTGTCCTTCTCCTGTGAAAAGTTGCACCGGAATCTTACTCGGCCGAAGTAGTAGAACAATAAAGAATGTGTTTATATCAGCTTATTGTCAACGTAGAAAATGGTTGACATAAAGTGTATGATAACATCACAGCCACAAGAAGGGACTAGAGTAGTCCTCAAGCAAACATCAGGCAAAGGCACATATTTCATGGGGGACGGTGATGTCTGTTTTCTTTGTGGTAACTGTAATTTTATACTTGCTAAAAATGTGAGTGAAGAGCAGATACAGCATCAATTTCATACCCCAGACGGATTAGGATTGGTATTACAATGCCCGTATTGTGAGAAATTTAATGAATTGATTCCATTAATTTGAATTGTCTTATCTATGACAAAATTAAGTTTAATTTAACCTAAGATTTAGGGCGTTTAGGAGTTCTGTTAGTTCTACGTATACAAGAAACCGGAAAAACAGGTTGTTGTATTACAATGTCGGTGCGAATGCACTTGGAATCGAGCATATTGATATCATATTACTGCTTCAATCGAAGTCGTCAACAATAGAAACAACTGCAATCATACCCAATTAATGCCCATATCCCGACACCACTGTTCCACATTATGATGACAGCAAGTACTTAATTTACGTCTGAACTAGGATCAGTGCTTGATTGGGTGAGATGAAAGTCAGCACGTTTGAGGTAAAATAGATCGAGTTAACGAAATACCAAAAATCTTTTCAGTATCATGTCATTGTCTTATATGTCACATTCCTGCCGTATGTGCAGAAGGAGCCAAAATCTAGGATAATAATTAATACCTATCTTCACGTGCTGTCCTCGTATGCTCAATACTTTTTGCCGCTCGTCTCTTCCTTTTATAAATTAAAATTACTCCACTTGTGCTTGCGATAATAACGATAGTTGCTATAAAAGGTACTGACGAAGAGGAAGAAAGTGAAAAGTAACCAAGCAAAGGAGTCACCACAGTTATAGGAAATGTGACAGTAAGATTTTGACCTGTATAAACGTCATCTAGAATAGTAACATCTAGTGCATAGATACCAGGTTCTTTAAAATTAAATTCATCTGTGTAATGACCGTATGGCACAAATATCGGATGTGTTGTTTCTTGCCTAACCCCATCTTTAGATATATTTATAATAATTGGAAGATCTACAAGATCATCCCTATTAACACTACTAATTTTCAAAAAAATCTTGGCATTCTGACCCGAAATAGGAGTCGTCGGGTCTGTTTTCATTTCCACATTATAGTTGCCGATCCTCTGGGGCAAAGCGTTTCTAAGTGAATCAGCATAAGCCTGAGTGAAGGTAAACATAGTATTAACAATACAAATGCCCATTAGCAGAATGAGTAAAACAAAGACATGCCTGCCTGTCACTACTATGCTCTTCCACCATTCATTGTCGAAGACTCTTTTTTAAATGTTCCAGAATTTTCGATTTTAGTGGAACATAAAACGAGGATGAATTCTGATCTTATGCACCTAACCAGATAACCTGTTCTTGTATAGCTCTAGCCCGGACAGACTATGTAGAATTGCAATGTATCCAATCATTAGTAACAGGAACCGCATAGATAAGAGTTGGGCGCGCTTTATGACTTGTCCATTTTTTTTCTATCCACTTCTGTCTTAGATCTTCATCCTCTACTAATTCAAACATATAGTTTAATCTATCAGAAAATGCTCTCAAATACCTCATTTGGAAGTTCGGTTGATAGATATTGAAAGGTAAAGGATAGAATGCCGGCCCACATGAATGTAAACACTAGTCTATTTTACCCGGTCAGATTGTTAGTCTTACCTGTAAATGGAACGACTGTGACTATTACGAAATCTGCGGTTGAATTAGATGAAGATCCATTGCTGGCACCAATCAACCCCATCGTAGTAGTTTGAGGTAATTTCCAATCAGCATTGAGTATGCTGCTACTTCCTATCTGAATATTTTTCAAGAATGCTAATGCTTTGAGGGGATTGTTCTGTGTCGTAGCATTTGCTCCCACTCCACTAAACCCTTGGCCTATCATAGCGTTCAAGGGATTCGAGTTGTTAGTCATCATCATGCTAGTACTATTGCCTCCCATGCTGCCCGAAGCTGCAGCTAATGACATTAGATCTTTTAGACTCATAGGTAATCTTATTACCGTAACTGTAACTGAAGGTGGAACGCTGCTAACGTTATTAATTCCAGTTGTTAGTATATGTCTTAATGTTACAGATATTTCATTATTTCCAAGATTTACTCCAGTAACTTTGACACCGTTTACACTGCTGATGCCCACAATACCGGAGAGTGATGAACCGTTGAATAAGTTATTCGTAAAGGGAAGAATTGATGATAGTGAAGTTCGGTTACTTGGTGCTGTGGAGGCTGTCCTATTCGCTACTAATGGTGGTCCAGTTTGATTGGTTGCCGTTGTTGCATTGTTGGCTGGTTGGGTTGCTGCTGTTGTTGGAATAAATGCAAAGGAGTCGATCATATGTTGTATTGTTGGTAAATAATTTGAGAAATCACTTGGCAACGAAGCATCTGTAATGATGAAGTCTCGTGCATCCTTTATTGTCCAAACCTGCATAAACTTAACTCCAGATCCTGGCGCTACTTCTGCAGTATAGACCACTCTATGAGCTGGAAAACCACCCAGAGTAGTCGAGTTTGACTCTAGCAAATTAAAATGGGGGAAGGACTGACGCAAATTATTGATTGACGCAGCACTGAATTGTTCAAGTGACATATTTAATGGCAGCCGATTTCCACCTATAATATTAAGTGTTGCAGGAGGGGTGCCTTGAGGTGAACTAAATTTAACTATGCGGCCAGGGGAAGTTGCGTTGTGATTTTCTTCCCCTATCCAATTGGAAGGGTGTTGAACACTGATTCCATAACTAGAGTTCTGGTAAGTCAGGAAGTTGGACGCACTAGCTGCTGCTGTGGTAGAATTGGTGTTATTGCTTTGAGAACTGGATGATGGAGGTAGGAAGAAAGGAGAAGAACCTGATGATGAAGCCAATAATTTAATAGCTGATTGATCTGAAAGTTGTAGGGCATAGACCGGCGTTGGCTGTGGCCATGGAGATGTACTAAATAATAACAAAGTCATACAAACAACTGCTAAAGAGATCATGTGTTTGGGATAGTTAAAGGCCATTCGTTGGTCGAATCCATGTAAACTACGACAATCATAAAAGTCTTGCTGGAACTAGTTGCTTTTTACTATGGACGATCACCATTTCGTTTTTGATGCTAACACTAGGCGTCACGGTCAAGCTATGATACAGCCCGTCAAATAAGCGTCAAATGGAATGGAACTGCCTCTGAATCAGCATATTTGTGTCAGCGACTTCGAGAAAGGATTGGACGACCTGAGTCTGAATCAGTGAGAAAAAAACTCGCCGTAGAGTTTATGAGGCATATATTTACAAATGAACTTTCATTCTTAAAGACTATAAACATATGAAATATGTGTACTCTCCAAGGGCACCGTTTTAGCATAAGAGTTAGTCAAGACGTAAGCCAAGCAACGTTTGTAATAACTTGACTTGCTTAAATAATGCCAGCAGTAGCGCCTGCATCCATCGCTGATTTAACTTAAAAGGACGCAATTGAAGAAAAGTAACACATATTCTCCCCATTATTTTTTTTCGACATATGGTCATTCATAACCATCGTTATTGCTGCTTCTGCTAAAAATAATTACAGTTTTACCATCTGTTTCGCTGTAGCAATATCTAAATCTGAATCCTTCATTTCGAATCATGGTGCCAACAAAACTAGTTAATCTATTCTCAGCCTTCACCACTAACAATAATCCAGCAGCAGTATTCTCCAATATTTCAGCATGACAACCTTGACCTAGAATTTTGCCTAAAAGATCTATTGTCCTCATATCAAATCATCTATAATAATTAGAGCAATTTAGAACAACAATACCTCTTGAAAAAAGACAAAGTCAGCTGTGTTTGTCTTTCTACCTAAAGCTCTTTTGTTACTAATGTATTTGTTGTTATAAGTATCTATAATAGAAGTTTGACGAGCTTGTCACTTCAGCTAAATCCTAGCAATGCATTTGCGAATGTACTCACAAGCCACGCAGCTGCCTAGTTGCTAGATAGTCGGTACCCAAATTCGGTAAGCGGTTTACAATGTGCATTTTTTAACCCTCAGAATCTCGAATATCCTGCAACGATTCAGATATCATTTTTATAACTTGATTGAAGTTGCAATTAAATAAGAATTAAATGCTAATATTATTCCAACAAAAACAATTGAAATTATTGTTGTGATATTTCTGTTTACAAACTCGCCCATTACTTCTTTGTTTCTTGTCAATAATACCAGAGGAATCATTGGCAACGGTATCATTAAACTGAGTATGACTTGGCTGTAGACTAATATACTGAGAGGATCAAATCCGAGCAATAGTGCTATTGTGGTAGGGATTACATTGATAAATCGTGTCACAATTCGTCTTAGCCAGATGTTAACTTTCATACCTAACAAACCTTCCATCACCGCTTGACCAGCCAGAGTACCTACAATTGAAGAGGAAATACCAGATGAAAGCAAAGTAATAACAAAGACTATTCCAGCACCAGCACCAAACAATGGAATTAAGGTTTTGTAAGCATCAGATATTGAAGCTATATTAGAGTAGTGTGCATTAAATGCAGCAGCAGCCATAATCATTATAGCTGCGTTGACCATTCCCGCAAGTACAAGTATAACGACATTTTCTCTAAGATGTAGTTTTCGTAATACCCTCTTTTCTTGAATAGATTTGTCTTTACTTTTATTTTTTGTAAACCAAGAATGTACAAAAAGAGCATGTGGCATTACTGTAGCTCCAATAATTCCCACGGTTATCAGTAATGCGTTAGAATTTGCAATGAGTGGAACAAAGGAATGGTATAGGATAGCCGACGGATCTGGCTTTGTGATAAATACTTCGTACAAATATCCGAAACTGATTATTGATATGAGCAGTATAAACACTTGTTCAAGGACACGGAATTTGCGAGTTGTCAACGCAAGTATTAATATTACATCCAATGCTCCAAAGACAGCTGCATAAATCATTGGAATCCCAAATAGTAGATTTAATGCAATAACAGTTCCAAGATACTCTGCCAAGTCAGTAGCAGCTGACGCTGCTTCAGCCGCTAGCCAGTACGGTATGATGAATATTTTCTTTTTTAGTTTTTCACGGATTATTTCTGGTAACGACTGTCCTGTTGCTATTCCGATCTTGCCAGATAAATATTGAAGCATCATAGCCATACCGCTCGAAAGCCAAACTACCCATAGGAGACTGTAGTTAAGAGACGCTCCGCCTGCAATATCGGTACCATAATTCCCAGGATCCATGTAGGCCACACTTACCATAAGAGCAGGGCCAGTGTAAAGAAATAGCCTAAGAAGAGATTGTTTCCTGGCTAAAAGATACTTCTGGAAAAGCATTATTGAATTATGTATATAATAAAACTACGGTAGCATATAAAAGTTAGCCTAGGCTAACATCATTAACTATATGAATACAATGAAATATTCTCTCTTACAGTATTCATGTAGAGCTTAGCTGACCACCAGCCAAAATAGAAAATGTGTAATATCTAACGAGGTATTATCGTTAGTTAGAGAATTTGAAAGCCAGATTTGACGAGAACAATGACGACCATGATGACCGCCTCAATTAATCCATGCTGCTCATAATATGGATAAGGAAAGTAGTCGAAGAACAGCACTCGGATAGAATTGAGGATTATCTGGAGGTCATTTATGAATTATATCATCACTTATACCT
>WJXE01000009.1 GCA_009665115.1 Nitrosopumilales archaeon | reverse complement strand
GTTCTGGAGAGAATGCTATTGGAGCGTTCAACGCTCAATTGAGATCCTTTCGTATGTCGGCCTTTACTGTATTCGTATTAGTGCGATAAACTGCAACAAAATATCTATTGGAAAGTTATGGCTGATATCAAAGAAAGGCTTAAACTCAAACCTATTGTTTTTGTTATCATTTCCTATTACCTAGAGGATAATTATCTCCACCTGCAAACATGATGCATGCAAGCCATTTATTTGAACAGCCTTTCAGGATGTAATATACAACCCTCTACTGTCTTGACTGTATTATCTGCCTTTGAAACATTTCCACAGCATGGACAAAAGCTGCCGCTATGAAATAAGTAAATTTCACACCTTCTACAGTATTTTCTACCACCTTCATAATGACTCTTACCAAAAATAATTTTGGAATACAACCTCTCACATAGATTCCTGCAGACCATATTGAATTGTAAGGAAGAGGTTGGACTGCTAAAAATATTGGAGCTACTTACAGAGAGTGGGAGGGTAGGAACTAAATAACTTTATACAGCACCAATTGGGTTTTGAAAGAATAAGATGCCATGAACACAAGCCAGGCCTAGCCAATTTGCAAGTCGTGTCTATCCAACACACCTGGGATGACAGAAGCCTATGCAGTAACAAATAAAGCTTATAAAGCTTATTCTATCTCACTGGAAGATGAGGAAAAAGATTGATCAACCAAATTATAACCTTTCTTTCTGGGTACCTTTTTAATTGATAGAGTGATTTTGTTATCAATGTCTAAGACATATGAAGTACTCAGCGGCTATGCAACTCCAAATGGAACAATGAAATATGTAGATTACGCAACCCGAGAGAAAGGTAAACCTGCTACTCACTTTCGTGTTTTTGAAGGCCTATACTTATCAAGCATAGGAATTGGAACTTATCTTGGTGAGATGACTGCAGAAGACGACAAAGCTGTAGAAAATGCAGTCTATCAATCTGTCAAATCAGGAGCCGTGAATGTCATAGATACTGCCATAAATTACAGAGCAATGAGGTCAGAGAAAAGTATAGGACGTGGATTGTCTCGTCTGATAAATGATGGCATTATTTCAAGAGATCAAGTATTTATATGTACCAAAAATGGCTATATGACAAATGACGGTGATTATCCTGCAATTGATGTAATGGAATATGTACAGAAAATGTACGTAGCTACAGGAATCATCAAACCAGACGATATTAGTTCTGGCTACAATGTACTCAATCCCGCTTATATTGAAAGATGTATTGATAAATCACTACTTAACATGCATCTGAGTACTATTGATCTGGTTTATGTACATAATGCATTTGAGAGTTGGTATGAGGATGTTAGCAGAGAAGAATTTATGCAGATGTTGGCAAAGGTTTTTGAAATTTACGAGAAATACCGTTCAAATAACAAGATACGGTATTATGGAATGGCTACATGGACATGCTTTAGGGTGCAGCAAGGCGACAAGGAATATTTATCCTTAGAAGATGTAGTTAAATTAGCTGAAAAGATTGGAGGAAAGGAACACGGCTTTCGTTTTATTCAACTTCCATACAATCTAGCTTATAGTGAAGCATTAGTTCTAAAAAATCAAACTATCGGTGCTGAAAAAAATTTAAATATACTAGAAGCTGCAGCAAGATTGAACATAGGAATATTTACAAGTATTCCATTATTCCAAGGACGATTACTTAGAGCAAGTATTCCTGACTACGGAGGATTAAACGATCAAGTTGCAAAATTAATCCAAATAATTCGTTCAAGTCCTTCTGTCATTGCACCATTAATAGGTCAAAAAAAACCCGAGCATGTTGAGCAAAATCTTAAAATCTCAGACGTTCCCCCTATGAATGAAGAACAGTACAACAAAACTATTCAGATCCTGTTAAAGGGAGAGTGAACACCGTATATTGGCGCGGCTATATTAGATTATTCCTCGAGTAAGCCCGAGGAAAGTAGGAGGAACTAAAAGCTGAATGTTCCTCTCAGACCATGCTATTTTCCTACTCGCTTCAAGAGCCTTAATTATCGTTCATCTTCCTGCTGTAATCTTCTTAGTCATTCCTTCTCTTTTCGACTAGTAGGTAAAAATCCTAACTGCATTCCACAGCATGGACATAACATACCACCGTAATAGAGCTTAAGACTTCACATCGCCTACATTAATCTATGAGGTATACGTTCGGTCTATAATCAAACGGCATATGGACGAAGGTCGAGGCAGCTAAGTGTTCTAGTTTTACGAGCCAAAACTTCAATTTGCAAGTCTTAAACTAGTGCTAGCTTCACTATTCCGTAGGACAGGAGATGGGATGTTATTTTCTCTAATGCTGTATTGCATTGGATACATGACCATAAAAAAAGTGTTTGAACATTTTTGGAAAATGCTAAGAAGTAATGGGCAGTTATTGACTCGGTGTGGAGGTTATGGAAATTTACAAAAAATTTACCTCCTCTTAAACAAATTACAGAAATTAATAAGTTCAGCGAATTTTTCAAAAACTGCGAGGAACCCTGGCATTTCGCAGAGGCCGAAGAAACGACCGATCTGTTAGCAAAGACAGGATTTAAGAATATCGACGTCGCTCTATCTAATGAGTGTGCTAAGCTTGTAGAACACACGAGATATTCTTCATTTATGAAAACTGTAGTAATGAAACCTTTCTTGGACTATCTCACAACTTATGAATTGATCGAGTTAGTTATAGATAAAGTTGTACAGACTGCCACTACCAAAAATAATAAACAAATATCTCATCCTTGAGTATTAGACTATGTTAGGCTAAACATTATAGCTAAGAAAACATAACAAGGTCGGTTGTTCCTTCCCTATTGAGGGTTTCATTTGCTAATCGTTAATGCTCTCTTTCTAACCTCGGCATCATGTCAATTTGAACATAATTCCACGACCGGGGAAACCAGAAGAACCTACACTCGAGGTTGGAAAAGCTGGCAGTAAATGACAGTATCTGGGAATACCGCGCTAGCTCTTTCCAAAAAAATTAAAATAAATCGGAAAAACACGTAGTATAATGAGTCCTCGTCAAGATTTTCTTCCTCTAACTCATGGTAGGCAGGCATTCGTCTGCGCTAATTGTGGAACACATTATATTGTATTTCCACCAACCTCAGAATATATTTCTACTATGCTTAAACCTTGTCCAAGAGTCGATTATCAGAAGAGCTTTTATGACTGCATAAAGTGTAAACACAGAAATATGTTCTATTGGCATAAAAGACATCGTGAAGACAGACTATTGCTTTCTGTATAAAAAAATAGTTTAGTTTTTCTATATGAATAATTCTGATGCTCATATTAGATAATGTTATTGGAAATAGTAGATTATACTCATGCCTCGTACATCATACATCACTTTAATCGCTACGTCCCCAAAAGCTCTAAAGCTATCATTCCACGGTAGTAGAAGGAGGAAGAAAAGCAGTATTAATTACTTCAACGCCATATACTACCTAAGTTCTCACCGTCTCTAATTAAATAATCCATCAGATGAAAACAGTCATCGTAATTGTTAACAAATCCGTGATTATTAAAGACTACTTCAAAAGTTAACTCATACGGTATTGGTAACAATGGTATCTTGTTCTAACTTGGATCTAAATTCCCTGCACTCCGCACTTGTTGTTCGAAAGAAAGGAGCACTCATTCCAAGAGATATACAGCTACACTGTCATAGCGTAAGTTGCAAGATAATATTGCAAGCACCAACTAGTGTTAATATCCGACCCACAGAAATTGGAGGAAGATTCGTAGCAGCTAACGCAAACCTCAAAATATTAATTTAAACTATAGGAATTAATATAAGACTGGTCTAAAAATAACTTTGAATAAGCTGAATAAAGGATTGGGTAACAAGAGAAATCAGAAGAATAAAAGGGATGACAGTTACGTTGCGATTAATAGACGTAGGAGAAAGCGGAATATGATAATGATAATAATACCTATTGTAGCAGCTGTTATAGCATTTGGAGTCAGTTCTACTTCTCTTTATTCTACCCAAGGACCGAAACCTCTAGTGGAACATATCCACCCGCACCTTAATGTTACTGTTGATGGTACTTCCACTCCTGTTCCATCACAAATAGGGATAGATTCATCATTATGGAAGGTTCATTCTCTGGACCAATATGGTACAGCAGGATTTGCACCATTACACACCCATGACGCCAGTGGCACCATCCATGTAGAATCTACAGCAAACAGAAATTATACGCTAGGTGAGTTTCTGAATATATGGGGAGGCTTAGATACAAATGGTAAGACAGTCCGAGCGAGCGTTGACGGTAAGCCGGTCTTAGATTTTAGAAACATTATTCTTCGAGATGGCGAGCAAATTAATTTAAATGTTGGAAGGTAATAGTAAAAAATTTATATTTTAAGATAATTCAGATTAACACACTCAAACTGTCTTAACGATAAAGAAGAACAAGGCCAGAGTCATTCTGATAAAATTCTAGAACGACTCTATCAAATTCCCTGAATATCATTTTTACATGCTCCCTTTATTACTCTTGACAATATAATAGTTGTAGCAGTACTCGGCAATGAAGCCTGCAATTGACCCAATGTTTGAGAATTCGATCTTTTGAGGAAGTGAAAAAAGCAACTACATACCTGTGCAGTCCCAGTTTATTTTATTTCAGTCCCCTGTATATTGTTTGGTATCTCCTTACTTATCTACTATACTTCTAATAACTTGCTTTCGTCAAATGATTTTGAATTATACCAGTTGTATCTAAAATAATCTAGGCACCATTCATGAAATAATGGGTCTTCACTATAGAATACTGAATTCATATCTGTCTCTCCTTGTCCTTTCGCTGTGGGGAACATAACAGTTGCTTGCTTTTCATTTAAGACTATTGCTACCTGTATTCGATCAACCATCCTTCTTTCTACGATCCCTTTTTTTATGAATTCATGGAAGCCAGCGTTTTTCAAAAGTTCAGTTCGCTTCTTTGGCACCATAGCTTTTTGAGGTAGAATATAATTAAATTTGATACCACCATGTTCTTTTATTTTTGGTATTACTGCTTCAATCAAATCTAGTGGGATTTGTGGTAACATTCCGTATATGTACTCGGTAGCTTCTCTGTAAATATGCTGTTTCCATAGCTCAATAACAGCTACTAGTCCTGAAATAAACTCGCAGTTATTCAAGGCGCCAATTCTCTGGATGAATTTCATTCGAGTTTCTTTTCCGAAGGTATGAGTTGAAAAATATTCTTTATTTCTTGACAAAAAATCAAAAGTTGCAATCTGATTTATGATGGTATTTCCGAAAGTTGTTAAGGAAAATATTCCTGCGGAATCTTTTTCGATCAAGCCAGCATCCATTAATCTGTTAAGATTTCTATGAACTTCTTGCATAGTAACATTAAGATGCTTTGCAAGTTTTGAAAGGTTGTAAACTCCGGCTTCCGATTGCTGCCTATTTAGTTTAAACAGTATAGATAGCCTCTGATCACTAGCTAGCTCAAAGAAGATCCGTTGTGTACTTTCAATGTAGCGACTACTGCTCCTCGAGTTTGTTAATTTAGCGTCATCTGAATGCATGTACACCTATATTTATATTACTTTGTGAAATTCTTTTCTATTCTATATTATTCTTGTTCTCAGATTCTAAGCCATCAAGTAATAATAGAGGAATAAAAAGTTACTATTGGCAGGCAATAACATGTAATACTAGGACTCCCAAATCGTGGTATGCTAGACTACTACAAAATATTTGAACGTTGACCATCATAGACAGGGTTAACATAGCAGAACGCTCTTTTCATGGATCTGGTTGTCATAGATTCCATAACGTAAGGACTCCCTGCAGAGCCTCATATCCCCCTCTTTAAAATATTTCAATCCAAGAAATAAGTACTTTGTTAATGTAATTAATGAAGATGATGGATCTTCTAACTTCAGAAGAGGAAAGAGGAAAAAATAGATAATCAAACAAGACAGGATGGACTCGATATTCCATGATTGACTAAGGATCTTATCGGTAGAACAAAGCCAAGTCATAAATGTCTCCAATTCATTCTATAGCCTGGAACAACGACATCAGACAAATATTTTTCATATTCGTTTCTGCTTCGTCAAAAAAATAGAGGTATCGCTATAGTTCAAACAAAATCAGGCAGAGGTGCGGCTATTATCTTGACTTCGAACTGTTAGTAGATACTGTGCTATTGGCCGTTGTCTTGGCAGGCGGTTATCAAACCGGTGTCCCACTCACACATATCGAATTCAATCATCCCTTGCACTTCATGATTCGCATTCAAAAATCAATATTATCTCCTCTCTAGAATGGTCCTAATTAATTATGCAATGACAAATTTCAATAAGTACTTTTGATAAGAAAAAGTATTAGAATCGAAATATGATGATAATAATCCTAAGTGAAATATACTATGATAACAAAGATCATTAACAATATGATTTTGGCAACGGTAGCACTAGTATTATTCACAGCTATGTTGATGTCGGCTGCGTTAGGCTATTCTTACAATGCTGCAAATGCATCAAGTTTCACAAAAAGGAGTTCTACTAATTGTGAAGGTGATGTGTGCCACTCGTTAATATGTATCAACGAAAACTGCCATAGATCAGTTTCAGCTTTAAACTCGACTCAGCAATTGTTAAATTCGACTAAACCTTAAGGAGCTAATAGGTATTATAAGGTATTATAAGGGCAATTCTTCTGTGGCATTTCAATCTTATTGAGAATAGCGGATTCCGTTGTTCTATTCTTGAAACGAAATCGAAATGTCATCGTATGAGTGCGAAATTACAATACCAGCAACCTAGAATTTTTCATATGCTAACAAACTAGCATCAGTGTTTGTCAGACTTTCTCATTTTGCGTCTGGTAAGTAAAATATTTCATACTAGTTAGCAACGAAGACGACTAAGATTAAAGCCAGACCAGAAAGCAAACGAACACACGACACCAATTTTAAGTGAGCAAAAAGACTAATGAGTATTTGTAAACCTGACGCCAACATGGTTTCCTTTATGTAATTTTCAACCTTGTGATACAAAATCCCTAATACGATGTTCCGATTTGCCGAGGTGGATTCATAATCTGCTTCTCATAAACTTTCGTTACGAAGAACACTGATATATAGCATGCATGTACTCTTACTTAGTGGCTATACGATAATGTCAGATAATGAGTATCGCAAACTATCAGAAGCAGAGATTAAGAATGAACTCGGCAAATTGGATGGATGGAAGGTGGTCAGCGGTAAGCTAAGCCGAACTTTGCAATTTGAGAACTTCATTCAAGCGTTTAGTTTTATGACCAAAGTCGCCTTGGAAGCTGAGAAAATGAATCATCATCCGGAGTGGTTTAACGTTTACGACCGGCTTGATATTAACCTAGTAACACATGATTTAAACGGCATAAGTACGTATGATGTCAAACTGGCACGCACTATTAACCAGCTATATTTACGATAGATTTACGATAGATATCGCTGAACCATTAATTTTGGTACCATACCCGGAAACAAGTCATCATTGGCATGATTTCAACTAATCATTAATTGGATTTGGTCGTGTTCTGATTGATGTTGGTTTACTTAAATCAGCGGGTGTTGAAATTAAAAATATGAAAGAAGGGAAAGTGGGAGCACCATTTCAATATAGCGACATTCACATCCACAGCCAACAACAAGGACATTTGCCGATTTGCTTGGTACTATTAACATATCGACTGATTTTATAACATGTTAACCGCCGTCGGATCTCGGCAATTTATCTGCAATAGCCATTGCCCTCAGCTATTTCCTCGATCTTGTTCTTATCTGGCAACTGGATATTGTTCTCTTTTGAGTAATGAAGCAAGCAGCGAATCGACGAGGGACGAATATTCCAGCAGCTCTTCGCTTACTTAAATTGCATCGCATACTTCTATTCTTGATAGTTGGCTGTCATCACTTGGTCGGCATTATCCATAAATATCCTCGCCGCTTTTGTCTCCCTACCCAATGGATATTAGAGATCCTAAGCATGCTTATTCTCTATTTGCATCTGAAATTCAACATGCTCAATCAGAGGTGCTTATTGCAGTTAATTCGATTTTATACCTAGAATATCTTGCTGAAACTGGCTTAGTTGATAGCCTAAAAAAGGCACAAAGCAATGGTGTGAATGTAATGGTTCTTTACTCTGAAGAAGGCCAAAATGAAGTGGCTACAACCTCGCAAATAGTTTCTGCTATCAAAAACTATGCGCAAATTAAATGCGTTTCAGGAATCTACGAAACGATATTTTTAATCGATAATTCTAAAGTATTAACAATAAACGAAGGGGATGATGGAATCAAGGCTTTCGCAGTATATTCTAATAATAAATCCATTGTAAAAAACATTGGCTCGCTTCTTGATTCTCTGTGGAATGAGAAGGAAATGCTGGATTCTATAATTGCGATAAAGGACAATCTAGCAGATACAAATAAACAACTTGTAGAAGCTAACGAACAGTTGAAGATCCATGATAAAATGCAAAGGGAGTTTATCGAAATAGCGGCTCATGAGTTGCGAACGCCAATAATGCCCATCTTAGGTTATGCAGAAATCCTTAAAGCAGAACAAGAACAAGAAGAACAAGAAGGAATAGTAGGAGAAATAGAAAAAAATAAAAATAAAAGAAATTATATAGATGCCATAATTCGCAATGCAAAAAGACTGGAGCAAGTTTCACAGCTTATTTTAGATATTGCCAGCATAGACGGCAAAACTTTCAGGTTAGATAAAAAACGACTAAACCTAGCCGATGTACTTTTAAATGCTGTGAATGATCAGATAATAACGATTGCACAAGACTTGGAAAAAAAAAATAATATAAAATTAAGATACGAACCTTGTGAAGACAATATTCTTATACAAGCAGATAGGATCAGATTGACACAAGTTATTTCTAATTTATTAGGTAATGCTGTCAAATTCACCAAAAAAGGGATAATATCAATCACTATAAAAAAGGAAAATGATAAGGCCATCGTTGGGATTCAAGATACAGGCTTAGGAATAGATGCTGAGATTATGTCAAGGTTATTCTCAAAATTTGCTACAAAATCCGATACAGGCGGTACTGGTTTAGGATTGTATATCTCCAAAAGTATTATTGAAGCACATGGTGGCACCATCTCGGCTGGAAACAACGAAGATGGTAAAAGAGGGGCAACATTTACATTTAGTATACCTTTATGTAAATAATAACGAATAAGCCATAAATCACAAAACAAACTGTATGTCAAGCTAGATTAATCTTTAACAAAGTGCAATCTCAAACAAATGTCTGTACAATAATATTTAGCATTAATCAAGCAATAATACAATATTTTACGGTTAATCATAAAAAGGAAGCTTTTTCATATTCCTTTTTTGCCGTGAGAATTTTGTGTTCAAAATTTGTTGTCATCGCAAAAGGAAGTTCAACTCCAACTCTATTGTAAAGTGAACGAAGTATTCTTCTTTGTACAATTCTTGAGCCTCCATCTATAGCGGCTTCTAATGCATCAGAAAGAAGCTTTGGATTATCTCCAGTATCAGTTAAACGAATTGAATATTTCTCTAGAATATAGGAATTTATTATTACCGAGACGTTCTTTCCTAAAATCGAAAGCGCCTCTTCAACTGCTTGCTTATAAGCCTCCTTGAACTTATTTTCAGTGGTAGTCAAGCTTTGTCCTCATAAGCCTCAATCAATCTATTTATCAGCTGTTTTTTGTACATTATTATTCTGCTCTTCGGGCTACTCCGGTGAATATGCCCATGTAATCTTTATCTATCGCGCCAACTATTCTGGCTCCGTTCTCGCTTGAGATTCTAAATTCTAATATAGATTCGTCATGTTCTGTCCCTCGCATCTTTAGTATTGCTAAAATTCTCTTCATGCGTCCTTGTATTTCCACAAATCTAAGAAGTATTATATTTTGTAAAAGTGAAGTTAAACCCAACCCTGACAACTCAAATCCACTTTTCTGTGTTGTAAGAATAGTAATAACTGCTGTGAGATGATGTTCCTGTATTAAGCTTATTAAACGTCTAGCGATGATATACATGTCATTCTTATACTTGCTTTCGAAAGCAGAGAGACTATCTATCACAAGACGTTTTGCCTTTGTTCTTTTAATTTCAGCTGCCAAGTTTGCTATGAGTGCGTCTGGATTGTCATCCTCAACACTCCCTAAAAGGATAGATAATCCATTATTTTCGAGTTCTGTGACGTTATAGCCATACCCTTTGGCCATCATTCTTATCCCGTCAGCATTCTCTTCTAATGAGTAGAATACCCCAGGCTCACCTTTTCTTACACCTTCTGCAATATATTGAAAAGCAAAAGTTGACTTCCCAGTACCAGATGTGCCTATGATAGCAGTTGTTGTATCCTTGATAAAACCGCTCCCAATTCTTTCGTCAAGACCAGGGATTCCGCTAAATATCCGCTCCTCTGAAGCTGCATAAGTCAGTCCTAATCCCTGTTTGGGATACAAAATCATTCCATTTTTACTTATTGTACAAACATGGGGTTCTCGATTGATTGAAGTACCTCTCATTTTGAAGACTCGTAGAATTATTGGTAAGACATTATCTTCTCTATGGTCAAGTTGTATAATGCCATCTACAACAGACTCTTCTATTCCAGAACCCATATTTTCTTTTCCATATGGAATTTCCATAACGAGAATACTGGTTATCCCTTCTGACCTCAATATTTTTCCTAAAAGTACATGAATCGTAGTTCTGGCTTCACTCTGATGTTCAAATGCTAGTGATATTGCCGAAAATGAATCTAATATTACCCTCTTGGGATTAATAGTTCTAATAGTAGCTAAAATTTCTTCAAGTGCATCTTGTATTCCATCCTTTGTTAATGAAGCAAAATCCAGAAAAGCAAACTTCGTTTGTCTTTCGAATTTATCAAAATCCATTCCAAGCGTTTTGATGTTGGCATAAAACTGTGCTTTGGACTCGCTGAATGAAATGTATAATCCTTTCTCTTCTTTAGCAGTCAGGCCATCGTAAAGAAAATGTGAACATAATATTGTTTTGCCACTTCCAGAATTCCCTACAACCATTAACGTAGATCCTTTTGGTATTCCGCCTTCGATAAGTGAATCTAGTCCTGGAACACCCGTTGATATTCGCTCTAATTTACTCAATATATCGTATAAATTAAGTTGTTATAGTAATTAATATAAACTTAATTAACATTAGGATTAAGTAGCACACCATGAAGCCTGACGAAGCACCGGAACCATCTAAGAATGTTTGACAAGAAAGCGGATGTACCAAAGGTTGTACTTAAGCCATGATAATCAACTTTATCAGACGGTGACAGCTTGTCCAGTGGCTTAATACAACCTAGCAGAGATGGCTTTTGCAGTTTTAGATAATAATAAAAATTATTGGGTCATCACACACTAGACGGACTTTATCGTAAGACGCTCGAGTCTTTATTAAAGTCAAAAGGGTGTTCTTCCCCTGCTGGCTTGCTTCAAATGGAATTGAAGTCGAAGCATTAGACTATTCTGTCATCGCTGTTGAGATGCTGGATAAGATAACAAAGAAAAAAAGACTCAAATAGATGATGGCTAAAGATTCTATTCCCTATTCTTATTGAGAATAGAATCGGCTGACGATTAACGACTCTGTTCATGTCTGCCGCGATCTGGTTTACGATTTGGTCTCTGTGCAAATAATTTCCCAGAATTTTTATATATCTTTATCTCCCGACAATATCATCTTAGTGAAGCACTATACTGTGGCAATATGGTAGTAATTTTTATTACACTCTAACATCTACTGCGATATTAGTAATGTGATACAAACCCCCAAGTTACTTGCAGATAAAGTAGCCGTAGTAACCGGATCTACTAAAGGTATTGGTTTTTCAATATCAAAAGAATTTGCAGAAAATAATGGTGCAACTGTTATTGTTTGCTCTAGAAATGAGGAGCAAGCAGATCGTGCAATAAAACAGATCAATGGTAAAGTATTTGCTGCAGCGCTTGACGTAACAGATAACTCTAGCGTACAAAAATTCATGCAGCAAATTTTATCTGTCCATGATAGAATTGATATTCTGGTAAATAATGCAGGTTATCCTTTTGACAGAGAAATTTGGTATAAAAGGTTTCATGAAGTTACAGATGAAGAGCAAGAAAAAATCATAGAAGTTGATCTTAAGGGATCTATACGCATATCCAAGGCAGTCATTCGTTCTATGCTTCAAAACGTTCTCAACAGAAATGGTGGGGTGATAATAAACATCTCTTCAACTCCTGCAATTGCGGGGCATATAGAAGGTTCCCCGTACACCATAGCCAAAGCTGGGAACATAGCACTGACAAAATGTATTGCAATGGAATATGGCAGCAGCAACATTCGCGCCTATACTTTGGCTCTTGGCAATATAGCAACATTGGCAACATGTGGCTCAATGACTGAATATGATAGAGCTAAGGCCGCTGCTGAACCATCAATGAAAAGATGGGGTAAGCCTGAAGAAGTAGCCAAAGTTGCTGCATGCGTGGCAAGTGATAATTTCTCTTTTGCTACTGGAAATACCATTATAATAGATGGAGGAACTGTATTATTGGGATAGCACCTACACGAGCTCCCGCGGAGCGTCTATGTCTAAATATTCATAGGATGCATTGTAAATCAAAGTAGGCTAAAACATGAATAGTGATGATGCTAAGAACTAAATCTTTTACTGTTTTTTAAGCATCTTCTTTATTGGCATAATTAGTGATTCTATACGCTTTTCTATGCCTACAAAAATAAGAGACACTCCAACTCCCAATAAAATACCACCTACTACATCCAATGGATAATGACCACCAACATATATTCTGGATAGACATACAAGAGCTGCTTCTATAGCCAAAATAGAAGATACCGCAAGTTTCCTAGGAGTATCTCTAAATAATATTAATGCTACAGCTGCACCTGCTGATACTATCATCGCATGACCAGAAGGAAAAGCATACTCTTGATCCGGTGCTATCAAAAAGTCTGATTGTGGGATTACCGGTCTAGGTCTTGCAACAATATCTTTTGCTAATACACCAAGTGGTACAAGAACAAGCATTGATATTGCAATAACTACTGCAGTCTTTTTCCCTGTCCAACCGCCTAAAACAAATAAAAGTATTATTGCAATAGGCCAGAATATTTCTCTTCCAAATTGGGTAAGCCAGATCATTATTTGATTAAAGGCAGGATAATGTGAGTTGTTAATGTCCAAAAAAGCTAAAGAATCTACCTTACTAATAGGGGAATTATTAATGCCATTATTAAAACCGACTTCTGGGGAGACTAATATGGCAATTACTATGAATAGAGCAAGAATAACAATTGAAGCTCCAAAGTATTTATTCACTGTAGTATACTCGTATAACAAGTACTTATAAAGCATACCTCTCTATAGCTTGTTCTAGTGAGAAAAAGGTACTGATGATAGCGGTTATCTGATTATTGCGTTCATATATATGCCTAATAACTCGGACAACCGTGATGTTACTATTATTGATTTCTTGTGCTTGAACTCATGGATTTACTGATAGAATGTTTTTTAGAGTACTTCTAATTTTATATGACATAGAATGTCCAATCCAGAAGATATTCTCTCTAGAATGTTTCAAAAGATGTTTTTCCCAGATTATATCCAAAAGATGCTCGAATTGAAGAGATAAATGAGATCCTACAAACCAGTATCTTTAATACTATGCTAAATAGAAAGTCGCAAGACCGGAGCGGAAAAACTCTTTTTTATTAGTTATGTTTACTCAATAGTAGATACAATTGCCCTTCAAATGCAAGACGTGCGGTTTGCAATTTGATGAGAAGAGACGTCTTGAGATCCACAAACAAGTACATGGTCGGAAATCCAAGGTAAGCGAATACGGTAGCCCAGAATTTAGTCAGGATAGATTGAGAGGATGATTTGATTCAGCTCCTAAACAACAACTTGTAGATACAAAGGCGTGTATCTCAACGTGCCGTGAGCCCCAATTAATCCTAACAGAACAAACCCCTCCGCAGATTTTGATCCTATCTGAGCTATCGATATCAGGTGACCATCATGGTCTCCAATGACAACGGAATTTTGAATGACACATCCTCATACATGCTACTACTGAAACACTATCTAGAGGAAGAATTTATAGGCGTTGCTGACAAAATAGATAATAATAAGTAGGTGATCGACGATCATCATAATAATATCATGTCCTCGGGAGTGATGGATCAGGCAACTGAAAGAATCAGTAAGTACCGAAATAAATACATAGAATACCCTTGCGGATGCAGATATTTATTTGATCATCGTATCGTATTAGAGCGTATATGCACAGAACATGAAAATGAATTAATTGCTCATCATGGCTGATGCGGCATCACGCAAACACTAGAAGACACATGGGGCTTTGTTGCTTCTTTGTAGCTTATAGGAGCAATCGGGCGGTGCCTATTGAACCTATACTTATTGTTTCTCCTGCTCCTTTAATTGTCTTAGGACCACACTCACGACCACGAGTCCTCTGAAGATGTTCCAATATCGAGGGATTCTTGCTAAAGTTTCGCAATCATTGCATCTGACATCAACTTCTAGTGCAATTCTGCTGTTGATTCCCAATTCCATTGATTCCATCTTGTGCTGTTCGAACCATCCTCTAACCTTGTCGACGTCGGTTGAGAATATCTGAAAAAAAGGTATATCATACAAGTAAACAGCGAAGAAAAATTTTATCCAAGTTTCGCAAACTTATCAGCCTTAAAAAGTAGGGTTACTTGTGTCCTTCTACGCAGGTTAGAGAGGTTGCGAAGAAGATAATTATGAACCACACTATGCCGGTACTATCAATAAAAGATATCTGTGCTCTTAAAAGTATTATTCTCCTTAACAGATAAAGCAGAATAAGGTAATTATGTTGTAACTATAATCTTTCTGATGAATATATTAGTCTTTCAATATACCAACAAATTCTCCTAGATTTTTAGCGCTTGCTGTGAAGCATCTCAAATATAGCATACATAGATAGTTTTGCCTACGGAGGCAAGATTTGATCTTTTCCTTAAATTCTAGGGCAGTTGTGTCGATGTTCTTGGTTGTTGTTTTGTTAGATTCTCTTGTTTTTGTATATGGTTTTCAAATGGCGATTGCACAACAAAGAATGCCGCAATCACTATCACCACCAGAATTATCAACAGCCACTGCTATTGCTACTTCTTCAAATTCTCCTCATGCAGCTGCCGCTAACATAGTTCATGTTAACAAGACTGCCGGGCAGTCAGAGTTGACCTCGATCATCATCGAAGTAAGTGTTCATAACCCTACACCGCAAGAAAAAAGCAGAGTAGATAAAATCGTTAATCAGACACTGAGTATGTTACAACCGATAGGGAGGGCGATAAACGAGTCGCATAGTTGCATCTTAGAGGCTGTAATATGCAGTAATAGTAATATGACCAACGGAACAATGTTGAGATTGTAGCCCCCGCATTCACAATTGATTAGACAAACAACAACCTATTCATACTAGTTAGCTAAATGGGTTGTACTCTTATAGACATCTTTCATTTGTCTGTACATTATTTTCCGTGGCTTGTTCTGTCAGCCAATCAATATTTTAAATTCTTAAAGAAGGATGCACGGCTACATTAAGAACGCACATTTGAGGTAGGATTAATGACTTTACACAGATATGGCAACAGAAGGATGATTTTGTATGGCGTTCAGTTGAAGGGAATTAAATGATTCCAAATCTTTCTTGATAGAAGTAGTTGCTAGAATAACCCAAACAATATCTTTAGGAGTACTATCAAGACTATTATTCCTACAACAATGTAAATAAAATACCAAAGAGTCATGATATCATTAATATTTCATTAAGGTCTGCTGATGTTATTTCCACTCAGTTATTACATTTAACACATGACCGGTAGCATCCCTGTGTTCTATCGCCGTATGCTTGTCTGGGAAATCCACATTAGATGGATTGCAATGATATGTTTCGTTCAAATATGATGTTAATGCACTATAAAGAATGAGGTAGCTAACGATTATGACCTCGATTGTTTCTCGTCGTCTCCTGCTATCTTATTATTAGAGACAACTGTATTTACAAAAATGGGTCCGGTTAAACTATTCAGGAATACAAATAGACCATATGGACTTCTTGCAGTAGAAGATGATGGCGAAGTCATTTGGGCCGAAACAGTTAGCGATGAAGCAAAGATAGCTGGAAATAGGGTTCCAAAAGAAGAATTCAACAAAAAGCTCATACAAGAGGAATGGGAACATGACTTCAATACTAAATTCACCTTTTCTGATGGAGAATTTGAACTGATAAAACAGAAGAACAGCTTATGATAATCCTGGGTGTTCTCTTATAGTAACAATAATGTGTGCAATGTCGTGAAACGAACCTTACTTTGTGTCACAAAAGAGACGGCGTTGGCATTGTAACATTGACTTGTCAGGAAATTGATGTCATCGCTATAAACAGAGGACTTTTATGATATGATATCTGCAATGCAATGACAGGAGAAAGAACAGAGAATGCCGCGGAATCACATACTACGCAGGATCTGCAGTAGTGAAAAAATAAAGGATAACACCCTTCAGCTCTTTACCGTTGATGATACTGACATTGTAGTAGGAAGAAGAAACGGAAAATTATTTGCCTTCAACAATTCCTGTCCACACAGAGGAGCCTCACTCTCAAAAGGGGAATTAAAAGGAGATAATATAGTATGTTATATGCACGGTTACGAGTTCAATGTTTTTACAGCAAAATTGGAGAATATGAAATCATGGAAAAAACAAGATACATGGTTAGAGCAGAATCCAGAATGGAGAAAGGCAGGCGATTTAGTCTTATATCCTGTGAGTGAGAAGAATGGAAGTATATTTGTAGATATTTGAATGACAGTTCCTAGTCACAAGTTAGCTCACATTTAGGAGCTGACTTTGATAAACTTTATCTTTGTGTTTTTCCGCTTTGTTTCAATCAATGGCCATTACGACATCTCCTAAAAGCTGCTTCTGCTATTAGGGGCTGTTAGCGTCCGTCATTCACTCGCAAATTTCACGAAACCCCCATGTTTACTTCATCCCGTAACTTTTGGAAAAAAGATTCTTCCAGACAAGAATATTTCTGCTTCGTCTAGAAGCAGGTGAAAATAGAGGAAGTGCGCGGGCAACTGCATAACATCTTTGCTATCCTGAGTCCATTTTTCGCCACGTCTTCAAAGCTGTCTTTTAAAGAAGTCTGTAATTCTCATTTGTTCTTTCGTATTCTTATAGATTTTACTATTTCTAATCCATTCATTTTTAGATATGGATAGATTAACACATGCGAACGACAATGCATTGTGGAAATTGTCAAACCGTTTTGCTTCTCCATCAAGTGCTTTTCTTATTCCTTCTCTTATCTGCCATACCCCTAGTGGCATAACATATTCTGGACGAATTTCTCTTAGAATCAACGCCGCTGCTTTATGTCTTCTTTTGAAAAGATGTTCAGCCACACCCAATCTGGCAGCAAAGTATGCACCTGCTATAGAAGGATATCGATCTAAACCATTAGCATTTTCAAAATCTATTCCAACTCCTAAATTTCCATTATTATCATACCACGCTTCTTGCATTTCGAAACCCCATATGTCATCTGGAATTAAAATTACCGAATAATAATTACCTAAATGAGTGTGTTTATGAACCTCAAAGAAATCAATTGTTGGAAATGTCTCGATCTCTTTTATCAAACAGGCTGAAATGACGTCATCAGTAGCAGAGATGCTCCATTTTGTAGGCACCAACCTTCTGTTTTTTTGCAATCCTAACATCCCCATGCTAAGAACTCGGCAGATTCTACTGACTTCTACTCCACCTTGATAAAGATTGACTATACCTTCGGCCGCACGCAAATCCTTGTCGTAAAAAACATTTTCTAGTCTTTGATCTACCGAGAGCGAGGATGAGGTTTTAAAGGTCTTTAACGATGCAACAGGACCAAAAGGGGCTGAATCGGTATCTAAACCCAAATTTTTCTCTTGCTCTATATCTGCAATGGGTGTTTTTTCGAAGGTTACTTCACTTTCGACTGATTTACTGGTCATAGCTAACTCTTGCAAAGATTCTACGTATTTTCCAGACGTGCTATGAATATCAATATTTGATACTCCTCGCACAAGAGATAGTCGATAATTAACAATTTCTTCAATGCTTTTGCCGAGCCACATCTCTGGCTTATCCAGTATTGTTGTGTCTCCATGTAGCGGTGGCACCATCGGCCCAACCTTTACCTTAGGGTAACCGTAACGTCCAACAAATACTGAAGGTGGCGTAGCACCAGAAAGCGTCTTTAGCGAGAACTTAGCAGAATTATCGTTAAGGAATTTAATCCAATTCTTCTCCAGTTGCGACTTGATTTCGTTAGCAGTAGACAGATCCTAATCAGTATGTTAAAGCGCCGAAAAGTTATTTGAAGCTATAGCACGCCAGAAACTACCAGAACACAAAACCAGATCCATTCAATCATACTTTATGATACCCCTCATCTCTGCTTTATGTATATGATTAATACACAAGTATAAGATTTATTTAAAACCTATAAATCACATGTTATATGAAATTTACAGTGATAACATAGGAATAATGAGTACTACAAACCAGTCAATGCAACTACCAATAGATGAATGTGAGGAGTGGAT
>WJXE01000080.1 GCA_009665115.1 Nitrosopumilales archaeon | reverse complement strand
CAGAAATACAGTTTGAAAAATGATCAGATTATATTAATTAGTTATAGTGAATATACTTAAAATAAGTATTAAAATCCTACTAACTAGGTTGCTAATTTCAACCTAGGGTTAACTTTAGTGATTCTCTAATTTATTCAATATGATGCTTATGTCAGCAATTGTAAAGAAGCTTAGAAAAAAATACATAAACGGAATACGGACTGTCTTGATAATAATAATTGTAATCATGGTCATTCTGATAAAATTGCTTGTACCGATTTTTAAAGGTGATAATAATCGGTGCAGTTTAGATAGTATATTAAACTATGTATGCTACAATCAGCTTATATGGCAGACATTGCAAAAAAATAAGAAATGTAAGTCAGGATGTTGGAGCAAATTGTATTATTTGCATATCGCAAATCAGAAGAACGACAGCCACATTGACATTGATTGTGCTTATCGCTTCTGCGATGGTTGCAGCTGGTCTTGCACATTCAATACCTCTTCAAATAGTAAACATACAAAACTCTACAGCGTCAAATGCCAGTGGAGGAACGGCAGCTAAGACAAGTATAACTGCAACTGGCAACAAAACCGTTATAGTAATACCCGCAGCGCCTGCTAAGAGCAGTAGTACGGCTGCCCCTAGTTACAATAGAACTGGGTTCACCAATCTCTATGTACTCACAATCAACGGAAAAACTTTCCCAATCAAATATAGTATCAACGGTGACAAACTGGTTGGGATTCTGGCAGATAAGGATAGAACTACGTTGGTGCTAGTCCTTAATCCAAGTGGAAATGGCGGCAACTTTACTACTGAATTACCTAGAAACGTTATAGATTCCAAAGGGGCTTCAAACGCTGACACAAAATTTCTAATAAAGATTGATGGCAAGGGAGTAGATTACAAAGAGCTAGCAAACAATGTGAATGCAAGAATATTATCTATTGACTTTAGCAAGGACAATAGATTTATAGAAATAATAGGCACTCAAATGACATCGTGATTATGTAAGATCTTATATCACGGTAGGTTGAAAGAGCTTCAGATAACCCAGCGGCTGGCGAGTGCCAACTAATGTCCGTACATGAGATAATCCCTACACTATACAGCTTAACACGGTAACCGGACCTATGTTGTATAGTATTACTTATCTCATTATTATCGAAAAAGGCTACTGGTTACTATGAGTAAAAAGAAAACGAGAATCCGAAATCAAGATGATCATGACAATCATAGTTTCAAAGGTATCGTGGAAGTCATGGAAGACACTAAAAATAAAGCATAAGAATCAGTATCAAAAGTAAAGAAAGAACAAATTCAAGAAGATCAGGAACCAGCCAGCCAGAGTTACCATCTCTAGTTTTCAATCTTCCTATGTCTTTGGTCGTCGTAAGACTATAAAGACCCTGTAAAAAATCCAATTAATAAATAACCAATTAGGTCTGTTGCCGACTTTGTGAACACTAGGCAGACAACGCCAGTATCAGTAGTATGTAATGTAATGAATTCGGGTCTATTGCAGACCGATTTTATCTAATTCATTTAAAAGGTGTTCGTTCATCAACTTTGTTTTTAGCTTGAATCGTCGTGTTTCTATCTCTTGATCTAGATCTTTTATTTCAATACCTATCATTTCTATTTTTTCAACACCATCTATCTAGATCTTGTTCTAATTTGTCCTCAGTCATTATACTACATTCTTCGATTCGATTTGATCATTATTATTAGGTTAGCTTAATCTGTTACGACTAATTCTTCCAGCATAAACTAAGATCTAAAGTACACCTACGAGGAGCCCAAGATAATAATGCCGATTAGATTTTTGAGCCATAATTTTTTGTTATTAGTATTATCCCGCGTCTGTCTAAGAAAACAACATAGCTTAGATTAATTTCAGACCATCTTCTGCAATTGCTACATCACCATTCTTTGCATTAATTCGACTGTGCATGAGCCTCTTTCCATTAGGCATCACGATATAATTCTGTGTTGCGATCAATATAAATTCTGGGAAAGCAAACATACCACTTACAAGAATTGTTTTTTTATCTAAAACCCTTGATTCCAATATATTTTCACCGTTGATGTTTATTATTAAAATATGCTCTGGTTCCCTAGATTTGTTAATTAATTTTTCATGATAATATATACATGCATTATGGTCTACTTTGATTAATTGCTTTCCCGTGTTGTCGGAAATCTCTGCGCTCAAATAAGGACCTAGACTGTTTTCACCTAAGGAGAAGAGAATCCTGTCGTAAATTTTGATAGACTTTGGACTCTCAGAGATAAAATTATTCCCAAATATTAAAGTATATGACAATCCTTATCGGCAAATAAAGATTGTTTTTCAATTGTGTATATTCTTTTTGTTGTAGTTTAAAGTAAGAATTAGATAACAATTCATGTTAAAGTGGTATCTGGATCTTTATTTGATTAAAAAGCGAGAATGAAAACATCATCATCTATTTTCTGGTAGTACTATATAGTATTCAATGACTCTGAGTTATATTTCCAAATTAATTCATTACCTGATGCCATTCCATGGCTAAAGAGAAGGCCTATTTTATTGCTAGTGGATGCGCTTTACCGAAATACGCTTTAACATTTCGTCTCTATAGATAAAATGAAACGGAGAAGGAGAGTGGGAGTATTAGCTCTTAATGTGTTCTCGTCTATCATTGTTACTGACCTCAGCAGTGCACCTTTTTTTTAATTGGTCGCTTCCATTTCTGATTTTTTCAAGGATGATTGTGTCATCCTTCTTTTCAATATCATCACGATTGAAACTGATATAACCGAAATCAAAGCAGCAGTTAGAAATATCAGATTGTATGATACTGGTGAGGGAAAAGAGCCACTACCGACTCCTTTTGCAAGCTCCTGATGTGTCTGCATGTATATTGCTGCAATTGCGGGTCCAATAGAGCTTCCAATTAAGACGAGTACGACTGACATCCCAAGTGATACTCCACTAAATCGAAGTGGGGTATACTCCATTGTGATATTAAATGCACCCACTTGTATCAACGAGATTCCAGCTGCTACTATTGCTAGGTTTATTGCGACCATAAATTCTGTTGAATGAAAGATAAAGAGACTGAAAAAGCCAACGGTCATAATGATAGTTCCTGCTACAGTTGGTTTAAGATTACCTATCTTTGACACAATAAACCCAGAAGAAGGAGCAAATACCAAGATTACTATCATAAAGGGTAGTTGAACAGTTGCACTAGCTACAGCATCTCCCCCAAATCCAAGAGGTTGGGGACTTCTCACCAATATTGGTGTGGTCTGATATACCATCAACATAGTAATTCCAAAAATCAAGATAAGGAGATTAGCAGGAAGAAGTATTTTATGTGTCATTAAACTGAGCTCAATTAATGGCGATGCTGCTCTTCTTTCTATAATAACGAATAAGACTAATGATGCCGTTGACAACAAAGCTAATGACACTACTATAATCTGCGTAGGATATGCGCTGATGTTACTGCTACTGCTACTATTCCCAATATATGTAAGGGTTAATAAAAAGGAGGCTATCGTAACAGCCAAAGTTATGGCGCCCTTTACATCAAGGCTTCGCATTCCATTACTATTAAAACCAACTCTGCCTGGTTTCGGGGAATGCACTATGCTGGACTCGGTATCAGCGTTAGCATCAGCTTGCGCCAAATTGTCTTCTTTTTCTACTGTTTCGGCCCTATTATTATCACCATGAATAAATCTATTGATTATTACCCAAAGAATAATAGCAACGGGTACTATCGAAAGAAATGTAGCATGCCAGCCAAAGTTATTGATTATAGTTCCACCTACTGCCAAACCAACTACTGATCCTGCAGCAAACATTGAGCTGAATACTCCAACACCTATTGCAAGCTTCTCCTTTGGCAATTGATCTCTTATAATTCCAAAAGCTATTGGAAAAACCGATATACCGATTCCTTGGATAACTCTTGCAATAAGAAGAAAGGATATGTTAGTTGAGACTCCTCCAGCAGAAATTCCTATGATATAAATTATCAGTATTATTACCACCATTTTCTTTCGTCCGTAGATATCAGATAACTTTCCAACAATAGGAGTGCTAACAGCACCTGAGATAAGATATGCCGTGAGTATCCAAGACGATGTAGTATACGAAATATCAAAATCCCTGATAATATCACGAATAGCTGGTAATAACATCGTCTCACCATACATTGTAATTAGAACGGTAGATCCAAGAATTGCAAGTGTTATCCATGCAGAAGTTCTTATTTTTTCCGATGTTTCTGGCACCACTGCTTTTGAAGATGATAACGGCTGTGGGAGTTTTTTAGGGGCTTCGCTATCGGGGGTGCGTTCGTCTTTCTTTAAATCATCCATCACAATCACTTGCAATTGGGATTTCCAATTCCATCATCTTCAATAATGACGGATTTGATCTCTTCCCTAGCTTGGCTCTAAATCTTTTATAATCTTCATCTACCTCCATAGCTGCTCTCAATATCTTCATTTTTCTTCTAGATGTTGATTGTAAAAACATTTTAGTATCTTTTGGAAGGCAGTGTCCTCCCAGTCCTTCTCTTGGTTCTAGAATATTTACGTTCCATTTAGTATTTAGAGCATCTCTTAGTTGTGGAAAGTTTATGTTATTTGTTTGACAATACAGATAGAGATCTTCAGCAAATGCTATTTGCAGATATCTATGTGCGTTTTCGGCAATTTTAGTTATTTCAGCAACCTCCATATTATATACTGGATGCATAAGAATTCCTAGACTTTTGAGTGAAGAGGAAGATGAATTACTTCGTCCATCGTCATGAACGTTATCAACACCACCACCATAGAACTGCATACCTGCTTCAAGACAACAATCACACACACCCCCAATAATACGTTGCTGATTTACACCGTGCTCTTTTTCATCTAATGAATACCATCTATGAGGGGCGTGAACAACATGGAATCTATGATCGAGTATTTCAAATACTTTATCAGATAGTTCTATCATATGGATAATCTGGCAGATTGGCTATCAGTCCAATTTGCAACTTTACCTTCCTTTCAACATAAGCTCGTCATGTAATTGCTCAGTAGGGGGCATTAAGTCGTCTTGGGGGGACAAAGGAGAACTAAGACAAAATCAACACTTAAGAATGCTATTACAGAGGTTAATGAGTGAAGAATCGCGTAATATGCAGGTTGCAGTATATTTAATGTGTAGTGTCTTCTTCCAGTTGTGATTCTGATATCCAAATGAATTTAGCCTGTCATCTGCCTCAAGGACTTGACTAAGCGGGAGGAGTAGGTTCAGATAAACGCCTCCCAAATCAGCTTGTCTCACCTATCGTAACGAACTTTTCATTTAGGTTTTGTTGCAATATGTCAAGCCTACCTACGACTCCTATTAGCTTCCGGTCAGCATCTACGACTGGGACTAAGATGATGGCCTTTTGAAGGATAATGTCGATTATCTCGTTTATCTCTGTATCTTGCTTGACTACCACTGGATTTCGTGTCATTATATCTATTGCTCGAAGGCTGTCAAGATTTTTGCCTTGTCTTAGAGCCCGCAAAATATCAACTGCTGTAACTATGCCTATGACTTTAGCATTACTGTCGATAACTGGTAAGCCGTTAAACTCTCCGATAAGAAGCTTCGTACTAATATCCATAGCAGTAGTACTCTCGCGAGCAGCGACTACGTTGCTTGTCATTACATTAGAAGCCCTCGTTATACAGGTTTCACCTCGAAAAATATTTCTTCCGATGATATTAAATGTATCACAAATGTTCCTAGTCCTTAAAGGTCTTAAATGTTTGGACTTCTAGCTGACGAAGCTCCACTTATTTTTATCTCTGGGCCGTGGTATTGTTAATTATCTTTTCAAATTTTCATGTGTGATATGAACAACTGGTAAAGTGCCTATAACCTTATGAAAAAAATAAGGAGTGTCTAGAGTATACCCATCTACCAGCCTGGACTATAGGCCGCCAAGCAATATATTGACTACAAGGTTGACAAATATGTGATACCTTCTGGCTCTATCATTTTAATGAATTAATATGTAATACATCATGATTCACAGTACCTTTCTGACCCAGATCTCTTTTCTCCAGATCGTTGGACCAAGGAAGCAAAGGTGCAATTCCCTAGATTTAGCTATTTCCCATTTGGTGGAGGCATAAGAGGCTGCGTAGGTGAGCCCTTTGCCTTGATGGAAGAATATTACTACTAGCTACAATATGTCGGCAGCGGAAGATGCCTCGTGACCCAGATCATAAGGTCGAATTAAAACCCCATATTACACTATGTCCAAAATATGGAATTCGTATGCAGATAGTAAACACTAAATTTTTCAGGTTAAAAGAACTGTTCAACAATACAAAATCGACTTGCTATTGGCAATCATGGATAAAGTACTTTCCCCTTAATACATTCAATTGTCTGTCTCAACGAGGAGTAAATGAGGTACGACTAGGATAAGTTTTTACCATAAATTACTTCTTCAGCATGATGCCGTCAGATATTTGTAGAATCGTCGCACTGAAAGTTAGCTTGGGGCTTTTCCTAGAATATCATAGCGTCCAACAATACAGGAATCTGTTTTCTGTAGGGGTATTTCTGCGGTTAGTAATATTGGTTTACATATACGTATATTATCTTGTATTTTCAGCTATAACATTCGTTTAACCTATCCCGTATGTAGGTATAGCAGCACCTGTTATGACCTTTGCTTCAACTGAACATAAGAATAATATCACATTAGCCAAATCCTCAGGCTTTACCCATTTCGTAAAATCTGCAGTCGGCATTGCTGTTCTATTTGCTTCAGTATCTATTGCGTTTGGCATGATGCAATTTACGTTAATATTTGATTCCTTTGTCTCCTCGGACAGCGACTCCACCAGCCTTATCAATCCAGATTTTGATGCTGCATAAGCAGAGTCATACCCACTAGACTTTAACGCAGTTTTGGATGATATATGTACTATTTTCCCATCTTTTGAAGATATCATTTGAGGGACAACGTGTTTACTTACCAGAAAGGCTGTTTTTAGATTTATAGTCATCATCTTATCCCATATTTTTTCGTCAAGTTCCCATACACTTTTGCCTCCAAGATAACCTCCAACCACGTTAACCACTATGTGAATACGCCCATATTTTACTAGGATATCTGAAACTAATTTCTCTACTTCATCTTCTTTTGATACATCTGCTTTGACTAGTTGTAACATTGGTTTACTATCTTTTTTTAGCGATTCTATTTCTTTGTCAACAACATATGACGATATAACTGTAGCATTAGACTCAATGAAAGCGCTTGTTACAGCCCTTCCCAAAGCTCCTGTTCCACCTGTTACCAATACAATTCTGTTTGAGAAATCATAGTTCATTTTATTTTCATTCTTCATACAAGATCCTAGTATATTAGCTCTCGAGGTTCTCATTCATAATTCTTACAAAAATCGAACAGATCCGAGTCTGCTTCTTCTTCTATGATATGGACAAATATCACTTCCAATCATCCAGCCAATTTCGATAAGGACAAAGAAGCTGCATTATTCATTTTTGGACATTTTTACGTGCTCTCATCATTAAGGTAGAAACTATTGCTTCGTTAACTCTCCAAACTACACATCTGACGTTGTTCTTTTTGTTTGAAGTGTACCTGCAGCGTCATCGTCTACTGTATGTCTCGGTTCTGGCTGTTCAGACGTAACTGCCTTCAGTATTTCTTTAGCTACTTTTTTAGGAGGAATAGCATTTTCTAATAAAGAAGCGAATCCTGCATTTGTTTTTTGCATCATCCAGATATGG
>WJXE01000079.1 GCA_009665115.1 Nitrosopumilales archaeon | reverse complement strand
TCTACATGTTCTATGATGTTATGGAACATCTTGAACCAACTCAATTCGATAAATTATTCGCCGTAGGCGGAAAGGACTTAGTAATGTTTTACGCAGATTGGTGTCCTTTTTGTCAAAGATTCAAACCCCTTTTTGAATCTGTTGTTGCAAAATCCAGCTCTAATACTACTAGTTACAAAATGTATGGAGCAAAGGTGAATGATGATGATAATCCACTATGGGATAGATTCTCAATAAATGCTGTTCCTACTATTATTGCCTTTGACAAAGGTAACATCATATCAAGGAGAGATGCTAAGATGAGCGCGGGTCTAAACGAATCAGACCTTGATTCTATACTAAAGGAAATAGGAACATGACCATTGTAGACCTTAATTCAGTTGCAGGTATGTAGCAAGATTACTTGGCAGAAAAACGCCTGCATAACTGTCGTTTTTGATGAAGGTTGCCTGCCTCGGACCATACATGGAGATCGTTAGGAATGTCGCCATGGTTGGCCTTGTAGAATATTCATGACTTGCTCTGCCAATTTCGTTCTAGATTCGATAAGGATTGATATCATTACCCAAATCAGCATTTCTCATAATGAATTAAGTTATCATGAATTAAGTCGTCTTAATTAATGAATTGAGACGTATTTTCAACCTTCTTTTACAGAAGAGCCTGTGAAACACTATTTAATTGGGGTGTGTAATAAAAGAGGAAGAACAGGATCTTGTCTGCCCTCGTTATACATTGTTATTACATCCCGTACGCCAATTTGAGAGTAGTAATCGCTTCCTTGGTGTTGTTATTTTTTATTGATCGAATAGCACGTTCTATAAATAATTTTGATGTTTGATTTCCGGCAGTTGCTGTTATCTGCTGATCTGCTAAGGTTAAACGTGTAATCGCCTCCTCGGTGTTGTTATTTTTTAGTGCTCGAATAACATCTTCTACAAGACCCTTGGTGAGATCATTGTACACATCGTTATCTTGTAATATAGAGTTCTTCTCAGGTTTTGTAGGGGGTGTAGTAGCCGCTGGTATATTGACTGTTTCAAACGCCTTTTTGATTTCATCACGAATTATCTTGTTGACGTGTTCTATCGTTTCATTAGGAGATATTTTGTCTTGAACTGTATTTTGGACCATAATCGTAATGTCTTTTATTTCTTAATCTATCCCTGAGCTTGTTACATTTGTCTGAATTAAGAGCTATAATCAACAATTTATGATTTGAATAATCTAAGAGAGGCAAATGTTCGTCATCAGGAAGTCGAACCTCATCGTGTACACTTATCGTGAAATTTCAGGATACTAGTGGCCTGTCCTTTTTGTCCTAATGACAACGGGGCAAAGCCAAAGCTGCCGTCTCTCGCAAGCAATCTCACTATAGGCTCTTAGTTCCATCTCCATAACAAAATGACCAGGAGAAGACTCGATAAGTTTTATTTCTTTTCAATGTTGAAGACAAAAATAGGGTTAACAATACTTATTGATAGTCAATAATTGAACTACACAACGTTCTAGATTAATTTGCTGACAACTCTACGACAACAGGGTTCTGGCCGAGTATTGTCTTTCGTAAATGCATTACTTGAATGAGTGATGTTAATATCCTGTGATTGAATATAGGAAATAAATTATTTCAGACAGATAACTGATAAAACCTATCGGATATGATATCCCTCCAAGATCAGCTCCGGAAGATTTTGGTACTTTCCTGCTACATGAAAATATGTCAAAACCTTCTTTCGGGAAGAAGATCTTGGATGATGTTAAGCACCTCTTCACTCATTCCTAAAAATTAGAACAAATTCTTCTTTCATTTTACCCATTGTAGAGTGGTATTTACCACGGCTAATTTCTTTTAAATGAGTAAAACCGATCTGATTTGCATTTTGTTTTATAAATTCATTCAACTTCCAGGTTTTGCCACCGTAGATAGGATTACCAATGGTAATACAGCAATATTTCTTCTTCCGTAATACTCTTTTCATTTCTAATAATGACATCTCCATATCACGAAAGAATCGTTGGGGGGTATCGGGACGACTCCGTCTACCCCCTATTAATGATTTTTCTAAATCGTACTGGCTATATCCAAGCCACCAAAGAGACAATTTTTGATATTCTGCGTACGGAACAGCTGCCATGTACGGAGGATGGGTGCAGATGAAATCTATTGATTCATCGTTAATGAATTCGAGTTTCCTGCTATCGTGTTTAAATATTGTTACTTCGGAATTGGTCGCTACCGTACTGAAATCAGCCGCGCTCTGAAGCATGCTCGCAACCGCAAGTGAAAACTTCTCAAATATCCTATTTTTAGGAGGAGCATTTTTGTTTATCATTAGATTTCCAAATCCAGTTGTTGTATTGGAAGCACTTCGCAAGAGCGAGGAGAATGCTACAAGTAGAAAATCCCTAACTTCAGTATTTCTTATTGCATTAATTTTAGTTTTTATTGCCACTAGCTCGTAGATCACATTCGCATGATACCATTTTGGTATATTGGGATGCAATTTCTCAATAACAGGGCTATCTAATATTGGTTTTTTCTCTTCAAGACTAGAGAGCGTAGTATTCCTACTTAGGTGGACTATATCTCTCTGTAGAGATATCAAAAAATTCGAGATTTCTCTCATAGTGGGTTTTTTTATAACTGTCGTTTTGACCTTTGATATTAAACATGCCAGTGGATTAATATCGACACCAATTGCATTTCTACCCAATACTTTCGATTCGACCAAGGTCGTTCCGCTCCCAACAAAATTATCTAGTATAAGATCATTCTTTTCACTAAAGATGGATATTAATCTATTCGGAATTTGAGGAATGTATTTTGCTGAATATGGATGATATCCATGTGTGTAGTATAGAGTGTGAGCAGTTATTAATTCCCAATCTAAAGCACAAAGATGCTTTATTTTTGTTAATTCAGTTTGTGATAGGTTTTCTGATCTTAATTTCATATTTACTGTCTAGATCAAGTGTTTCTTCCCATTTTACATTCTGCTTAATCAGCTCTATATATTCAGTATTGATCTCATAAACAATAGAATTTCGGTTCAAGTTTCTGGCTACTTTCATAGTTGTCCCGCTACCTCCAAAGGGATCAAGAACAGTCTCCTCTGGAAGTGTGTATAATTTTATCAATCTATATGGTAGCTCGTCAGGAAATGGTGCAGGATGTCCTTTGGTATATGATACTCCCATGTCCCAGACACTCCATGAAACTTTCTTAATGAAATCTTCTGGTAGTCTGTGTTCAGGCTTAAGGCATATCTGCATTTGACCTTCATTTTCAAATATTAGGATATACTCGTGCATTATATTCAAACTGAAGAAACATGGGTATGGCTCATTTTTGAGGAATTTAGTTACGCCGCGTTGCCACAAACCCTGGGTACCCTTTGGCTTAATCCAAATAATCTCTTTCTTAAAAGTAAAATTGAGATCCTCCATCAATCTCATGATGTCGCCATTAATAGGTTTCATTCCGTTATTTGACACTGCAGTTCCAACATTGATTGCAACAAATCTGCCTGGTGCCATCACTCTCTTCACCTCTTTAAGAACGCGTTGGATTTCGTACAAGTATTTTGCATAAGACTGATTGGGGCCTAACCTTTCTTGTCCATATTTTTTTAGATTCCAATAAGGTGGAGAAGTAACGACTAAATGAATCGATCCAGAATCAATCTCAGTCATGGAGGCTGAATCTCCAATAATTAAAGTATGACTATTCACGTTGCAGTGTGGTAAACGATCTTTTACCTATTAAAGTTAGCAAGTTAGTACTGTAGTAAGGACAGCAGTCGATTCCGTGCTTAGCAAATATTTAGAGAAAATGGATGCTAATAGTGACCCTTTGGAGAATCTGACCAAAGCAAAACAGGCTTATTGAATGATATTCAACGAATAAAGTACGTGTTGAAGAAAAACATCTTGAATTAGACCAATTAGCGATGAATGACGAGAAGAAACGAGTCCACGAATTATTAATTTGTAATAAACAAAGAGAAGAAAGGCAAGAGCATGAAGCTGCCAAAAACATTTAGATTTTAATCGGTACTAATTCGCCGCCCTCATCAACAGTTCTGCATACGATAATGCTAGGAAGGACAAGAAGTGTGGTGGACAACAACTAGCGTACCATTAGATAAGATAACTATCAACATATCGACTGGTCGCTAACACCGGCAGCAACAAGAAATACCGATACTTGAACAACGACCACAACAGCAACCACATCTCCAGAAGATGCTGATACCGCAACGTACGTTGTCTTATCTTAATGTGTGTGTCCGCCCTGCAACCGACCTAATTTGAATACAGACGGCGAGCGCGACCACACACAAACTAGCCCACTATTGGTATTGGCTAGCAATATTAAGATGAACAATACGAAGATAAAAACCCATACCACGCGCAACATATTACAAAACAGCTCAACAATCTACAGTTTTTCTTTTCTAGACTGTCTGAGGAAGGCCGACTTTCTAGACTTCATCCACCTGTCTTCGACAATTAACTGAAGATAATTTTCCCAGCTCTCGCCAAGTTATTTCTATTCCCTCTGAGCGCAGTCGTTCTCCTGGATAAAGATCAGATCTTTCTCCAATTCAACCAACTCGCATGATCGACGCAGGATTTGGAGAAGGCATGAATGCTGCAAATAATCTTACTTTGAAGCTTTGCCAGAAAGGAGTACTTACGAAATATCCAAGTTGAAATTTTAGGAATCGCTTAATAAGCTGTTCATGAAAGGACGCGTAACAGCCAATCTTTGGCTTTTCTAATCTCTTCTAAAATTAATTCGTGTCCACTGTTTTGCCAATTTATCGATATATCTGCTACTCCAGCTTTTTTTAGCAGGTTGAAAAGATTCTTGGTTTCGTGGTCTGGCACTATTGGATCATGCAATCCGGCAGATATGAACACATGTTTAGCCGAAAGATCTGGCAATATCTCGGGTATGAGCGGCACCATAGGGCGAAATAAAATAGCTGAAGATAGCAAGCTTGGTCGTATTAACAGTTCACATGCACCTATATTTGCACCATTTGAATAACCTAGAGCTACGACGGACTGCAGATCAAAGCCATAAACTTTCGATGCCGCCTCTACAAAATCTGCCAGTTCATGAGTACGAAATTTCAAGTCCTCTAGATCAAAAACTCCTTCAGCTACTCTTCTAAAGAAACGAGGCATTCCGTTCTCCAGGACTTTGCCTCTAGGACTGAGTATAGCTGCGTTCGGAGCTATTTCGCGTCCCACAGGGATGAGATCATCTTCAGTTCCGCCTGTACCATGAAGCAAAAGGAGAGTGGTAGTTCTTGCTTCACTTTTATTTGAAGGGATAAAGCGGTGGGTGAATCCAAGTTGGGTTTTCTTGTCCATTCTCCTCATTAATTCTCCTTTTTATCAGGCTGTTTCCTAAGCTTCTTGCTCTGTATCTTTTTTGGGTAATTGTACTCGAGGAAGAACTTTCTCAAGATCCTTGCGCATGGATTCAAGCCAAGGAGGAAGCACGAGATGCGTACCTAGGTCTTCGAGTTTTTCGTCTATCATGAAGCCTGGTGGATTCGTAGCAATTTCAAAAAGTACACCACCGGGTTCACGGAAATATACAGAATGAAAGTAAAATCGGTCTATCACAGGAGTTGCATTTAATCCAGCTCTGACTATATTGCGGCGTAAGACCATTTGTTGTTCATCAGTAGGCGTACGCCAAGCTACGTGATGGATTGACCCAGTCCCTATAGCTGCTTGCTGTTTATACGGTAGACAAAGAACATCAACAATATTAGCTCCTCTTGATTCTTCTCCCAAACTAGCAGCATCTCCATTCGGAATCTCATAACGGAAGCGACTCCCATCTTGACGGGTGGGCATAAATCCCAATTCGTCAGTCAAAACAGAAGCAGTACGTTCGTATCCTTCTTCTGATAGAGTTACAGAATGAAAACCTCTTATGGCCTGTTCAGCAGGAATGCGACCTTCTTTCCATACATTAACACTCCTATCTTCGGCAGATTTAAGTGCTACAAGTTCTAATTCTAGTCCATCTGGATCATATAGTGTTATTACTTGTTCATCGTCAAAACGTTTGTAAGGTCCACGAAACTCGATTTGTTTGCTCTTAAATCTATCTATCCAATAGTTTATGGAATTCTCAGGAATCAGAAAAGATGTTGCAATCACCTCGCTTGTTCCCCTATGTCCTCTAGGTGCATCAGGCCAATGAAAGAAAGTAAGAATGGTACCTGGACGTCCTAACTCATCACCATAATAAAGATGGTATGAAGTTGGGTCATCTTGATTTACCGTTAGTTTTACAAACCGAAGTCCCAAATTATTTGTATAAAAATCTATGTTTCTTTGTGCGTCGCTAGTTATAGCTGTAACGTGATGTATTCCAAAAATACCTCTATTCATGGCTTTATAGTTCCTCTTGTTGTTACTTGTAAGAAAGTACAAGAATTATGTCGTATATATGCATAGAGGGCGAGAGGGTGATGTCGGCACAAAAACAACTTATTATTAATTATCATATTGTATTGTTGTTTATGTCTGATACAAAGACCTTTGATCTTATAGTAATTGGGACAGGAGTAGCAGCATCGACAGTGGCTTGGAAATGTCGTTCAGCAGGATGGAGTGTTGCAGTAGTTGATTCTAGGCCGTTTGGTGGTACATGCGCTCTTCGTGGTTGTGATCCCAAGAAGGTACTTGTAGGCGCAGCCGAAGTAATAGATTGGAATAGACGAATGGAAGGCAAGGGTATCACCGATCCAAATAAGCTTAAGATACACTGGCCTGATTTGATGAACTTCAAGCGATCTTTCACCGAACCAGTACCCAAAGAAAGAGAAGAGCAATTCTCCAAAGCTGGGATTGTTGCATTTCATGGAAGAGCAATGTTCATTGGCGAAAAAACCGTTATTGTGGATGACACTCATACACTAAGTGGAAAGCATATACTGATAGCAACAGGAGCACAGCCAATGAAGCTGAATATTCCTGGAGAAGACAATATATGTAAAAGCGATCAATTCTTGGAGCTTAACGAGCTGCCATCAAATATTGTATTTGTTGGAGGTGGGTATATTTCGTTTGAGTTTGCACATATTGCAGCGAGAGCTGGTGCAATGGTGACAGTTTTGCATCGTGGTACCAGGCCTCTAAACAACTTTGATCCTTATCTTGTTGATATTTTATTGCAAAGGACTCGCGATCTAGGCATAGAGGTACGTTTACAAACAAAGGTTGATGCAATAGAATCTTCTAAAGCCAACAACAACATGAACACCGGACTTGTTGTACATGCCTCGACTACTGACGGTGAGAAGTATAAGGTTGAGACAGAAATGGTCGTCCACGGAGCAGGTCGAGTTCCAGAAATTGATGACCTCGAATTAGCCGCAGCAGGCATACGACGCGAGGACAAGAAGGGTGTAACAGTGAACGAATACCTTCAAAGCGTTTCCAACCCAGCAGTCTATGCAGCTGGCGATGCAGCAGAAAGTGGAGGGCTACCGTTGACTCCTATTGCTACATATGAAGGAGAGATTGCCGCCACTAATCTGCTTGAAGGAAATCACATCAAACCTAACTACAGAGGGGTTCCTAGCGTGGTATTTACCATTCCCCCATTAGCATCAGTTGGTCTACAAGAAGATGCAGCGAGAAAACAGGGTCTGCATTTTAGAACTAATAAAGCAAATACATCTAGTTGGTATTCTTCTAGGCGTGTGGGCGAAAATCATTCGGGATATAAGGTGTTGATTGATGAAGACGATGATCGTATATTGGGTGCACAAG
>WJXE01000078.1 GCA_009665115.1 Nitrosopumilales archaeon | reverse complement strand
GATTTGTACGTTATCTCCTTGTGTGAGTGATATAACCGGCCCCGGGACTGTACCATTAAAGACCATGGCATTATACTTTATTCCACCAGGATGCAACGGATCGTCTGGAGCAACCTGCACCACCTTTTCACTTGCGATTAAGAGAATTTTTTTAGTCTTACCTGCTGTTGCAGCTTGTGCTTGTGCCACGTGGGACTGTCCTAGGAAAATAGGACTAAAAATCAATCCAGCAACCAATACACCCGCAACTATTCCTGCGAGAACTTCCTTATTCATTAATCTCAAGATAGAGTCGACTATTAAAAACATTTTGATTTTTTACCAGCTTTTCTGTTCAACTATTTTATCCTAGCATAATTTTATTGATAACTAAAATTTTCGAGTTTACTGGTTGCAAACATAAATTTTTTTATCTTTGTATAGAGATTTGGTAAATAAGAACGGCTTTCTTAAGTTTGAAGTTGTAGCTTCTATAATTATTGTAAATAGGGGTTCTTATGAACAAACACAAACAAACTATGGTTTTGCGGGTGTTCCGTCGGTTCTCTTCAGCCTTACTATCTCGCTTTCTAAGAGCCTTGCATAATATTCATAGCATTCAACTAACTTCCCTCTGATGTTTGCTATTTGCATAGACGCGTTTAGCGCTTCAAGACAACTCTCAAGCGATCTTTCGGAAGCAAAGTTGTTCATTGCTTTATTAAAAATATTGACCGTCTTTCTTTGTTCGGAGCTTTGTTCGTTAATTGTATTCGCAAGTTCATCTATATCTCCATATCGAGAAAGTGAATTTTTATCCTTAACCCAACTTGCCATATCTGCAACTGGCGACTATAGTAAATTAAGACTTTCTGCCAGGCATTGTTTCCTGACAAAAGTATACCACATATAAAATATCTCAGGCGTCTCTATCTGAAATCACTCATTTCCGAGCGGTAACAAATATATTCATTTATAAGCGACGCAATTAAATCTGGTGAGAGAGTTGTATGGTAGTCGATAACAAGGGCAAAGTTACATATGTCCGTGTTCTGAAAGAGGATCTTTCTATTATCCGAGTTTCATCCTTAGATGGGCAACCAATTCCAGACTTTAAAGCAGGTCAATTTGTTACTCTGGGTAGTTATATTCCAAGTGAGAAAAAGGTAATACGCAGAGCTTATTCAATCGCCTCGCCTCCGCATCAAAAAAAATACTTTGAGTTGCTCATCAGATGGGTACGAAAGCCTCTTCCGGGCCGATTAACTACCGAGCTCTTCAACAAAAAGGAGGATGACGAAGTTGTCTGGGTAAAACCTGTAGGACTGTTTACCATTAACGAAAAAATGCATGATGGCGCGCCGGATAACAGAAGATTAATTCTTATGGGAGGGGGCACAGGCTTGGCTCCGTTTATCGCGTATTCTTTGCACCTAAAACAGATCCAAAGTCACCGTGAGATAGTTGTTTTACACGGAGCTAGTTACGTAGATGAACTCAGCTACAGGGAATTATTGACCGACTTGGAGGAAGAAAGTCTAGATAAAGGAAAGGACAAATGGAATTTCCGGTATAGGGCCAGCATCAGCAGGCCGCAAGAGTGGTTCAATCGATCTTGGGGTGGGCTGAAAGGACGAGTTGAATCATTCTTGAAATCGGACTCCGGCAATGATCGCTCTCCCCTAGAGGAACTTGTCGGTGAAAAGATAACGCCAGAAAACACTTCTTTTTATGTTTGTGGATGGCAGGGAACTATTGACGGAGCCTTGCACTACTTGATTCCAAAAGGATTTGTAACCGAGCGTAATAAGAGAAAAGATGGCAGCTTTGATATGAAATACGAATCTTACGGATAACGGCAATAATAATAGCAGCATCAATAATTATAGAAATAATGTCCCTTCCTCTTATGTCAAATTTCTATCAAGGCCTTATGCTTATATCACGGATACCTCCGAGCTAGCTTATGAAATTTGAATTTGAAGAATTTTCCAACATAGAGGACGTGTTTATGTACCTTGTTTCGGTTGCTCCCTACATGAAACAGGTTCTTCCTATAAGCTCATACAAGGGTTATGTGTTTTCGATAGTACCTTTAACTCCTTTATCCGGCGACGTGTTGATGATGATCTACACTAAGGGTAACATCGATGCCGGGATGGTGGAGTTTGATATTTCTACTAAAAAATACAAGTCAGTCACTACGGTTGAACGCGCTGATAAGAATTATTTTATTATTCTGACTCCAAAGACTGCGAGTGTAGCCGATGGCGCGATTGCACAGTTGGAATCTGGCAAAAAGTAAAGAGCATCTCTAGTTTATCTGCAGATGGCCGTACAAGATCCAACCAATAAGAATACAAAAAAACCAGCTTGCTAACTAGGTAGTCGGCATCCAGCAATCCAGCAACTAAGCATGCTGGCATCGACAAGAAGCCGTAAAAAAACACACACGACAGATTAAAGCCGTGGCATAGGCGAAGTAGTTACAGATCTCTTTCTGGCATAGATCTCAACAATGTCTTCTGGAGTCTGACCATTGAATAGAGTTTTGGATAACCCTCTGAGATATCTCATTATACCCCAAGTCCCTGCTTTTATCAACAGTGCCATGAACACTTTCATTGCCGGACCGTATGTTTTATTTCTAATAATTATTGGAATGATGTCGTTTATAACCCACAAGTTGTGCTGCCAGCATTTCCAGAAGAGCGTGAACTGCGCCTCGTTGAGATTGCCAAAGTGCATCGAGTTCTTTTCTGAAAAGTCTTGATAGAGTAAAGGTGCTAGCAATCCTCTCATATTCATCTGCCGAAAGTCCTCTATCAAATCAATTGTGTACTGCGTCTCATCGGTTGTCTCATCTGGCCAACCTATGATAAGGGTCAATGCTGGAAACCAGTGGTTCTGGTTTAGGATTCTTGCTCCTTCTCTCACTACTGCACCCCATTCTTCTGGCCTAAACGGCTTTGTTTTGACTCCGAGATGTTTTTTGACCATTCTCGGTGCTACAGTTTCGATTCCTAGGTTCGTCGCAAGCCATCTTCCGTTGTTGTCCATATTATTAACCTGAGATAGTTTCTTTATGAGATCCGGTGAGGACGCCACTGCAGACAAAGTCATATGAGTGGTCCCAATAAAATTTGCACCGACTTCTTTCAACCCTTTCCATAGACCTAAAATTACATCGGCATTGGGGATAAAATCTCGATTGTCACATCCATAAAGAAGCATCTCATCTGATTGAAGCCAAATAGAGTCAAAACCGTATTTGAGATTTATTTTGGCTTCTGCCTGTAATCTTTCAAGTGGGATATCCTTTTTAGAACGCTTGTTAACGTCGCAGAAATCACAGCCTCTTCCGCAGCCACGCATAGCTTCTATTAATGAGTTTATAGTGGGGCCTCGTATCATTGGGATGTTTTCGATATTTCTGACAAATGTGTGCAATAGTTCTGGTGCATCGCCGGCCTCGAGGTCGTGGAAGAGGTCGAGTGCAAGCTCGTCTGCTTCGCCTATAACCACTGTATCGATACCGTGAATTTTCATTCTGTCAGGCTTCGCAAGTTCCCATGCACCGTTTCCGCCTACTGCCACTTTAAAGTTGTATTTCTTTTTTAGTTGAATAATCGAAGCACACATCTTTTTGAATTTCATGGCAACGTAAGACAGATTTTCGGGTGACATTGTAGTAGTGACGGGAGCCATTCCAAGTGGATCCATAACGTTAATTCCGACAACTTTAGTCTCAGGCCCAATGCATTTTTCCAGCATTTCTGGGTGTGCAAGGAAAATGTCTTCGCGGCTGTATTCTTTTAAGAGAGCGCCTTCGATCCTTCGCAAACCGCATTGTGCAACCTTTACCCCACCAGTATTTTTATCTGTTTCAACGCTTGGACAAAATAACTTGTCAAAAACAAATTCTGGAACTAATTCATAAGGTCCGCAAGCAATGAAACCGTAAAGAAAATTCCCTCTATAATTTGTCATTAAACTTCTGTCTGCTGTTAAAACTATGCGCTTCCCGGCAACCATCTTGTTTTTAATCCTCCGTATTTCGCCCAATCTTAGGTATAAATCTATTTCCGTAGATATACGAGTGCGTATTATTGGTAGTCCTAGTAGTGCAGGTAGGTAGGTCTAACACACAGAGACAGTTAATAGAGACCTTTTCTGTGCCCTCTGATCAATATTGATATTAATTGTCGATGGTTGAGGAGAGATAAGGCGTCTGAATATGTCACCCATTTAAAGCCCTCATGTTCTTTTGATATCTTTATCAGCCTACTGGGGCTGCTCGCAAAATAAAATGTCACCTCTTTGTTTGATTTCATGCCATCTGCTCTAAAATAGGAATAACGAATTCTTCCAATATAGGATTGTATATCTATATCCTCGATACCAGTCTCCTCTGCTACCTCTCTTTTTAAAGTCTCTATTTCGGTCTCTCCTCTCTCTTTATGTCCTTGCGGAAAGCCCCAGAATCCTCTGCGATTTCTCAGTAAAAGAAACTCCGCTGACTCGGCACGATAAGTATCATCCTCATCGCTCGGTGATTGAAATTTTATCACTGCTCCGATAGACCGCTCAACTGTCACTGCGTATACCAATAATCAAGAGAAACGCCCTTAATTATATGATATTGTTCCTGCTCTGGATATCGCCATTCAGGTGGTGGAGGTAGCCCGTCGTCATTATGAGGAGATGTCAACAAAATCGTAGGTTGCCACAGGATGGATAAAATTCATTGCATCTGTACAATTAAACTATGTTGCATCTTTGTTATAAATAATAATATCCCTTATCTACCATCTAATGTCTGCAATTCGTTAAACGTATTAATACCAACCCTGCAGGATTGTTGAAGTTGGAGGGCCGGTCGTCTAGTCCGGTAGGATGCGGCATTGGCATTGCCGAGGTCGTGGGTTCGAATCCCACCCGGTCCACCTCTCTTTCATTATAGAGTTCACTAGTAGTTACAAAGACACTAATAGTGCTGAGAACTATTTTCTGCATCAAGCGCGAGGTTGACGTTCGAATCTATATCTGATGTAAAACATTCCTTGATTTCAATGGCGACTTTTCCGTGGTGAATAATATGATATACTCTAAAAATCGAATTGGATTTCGAATTGTAACCTATTTTAATTATTTTTCTGAATGTTTCTAATTCATGACGTATAATTATATTTCCGATGCCTAGGTTCTTTCTTTTAATCTGATTTATTATATCTCCAGGCATATTGGCTAGAAAAAAGCGCGACCTTGCTTTGACTAGCGTTTCTCCGGTCTTCTTGCTAGCTATGCAAACATCTCGTAGTATGAGTTCGCGATCCTCTGTTTGTTTTAGAACGTTCACTATGGTTTCTGAATTCGTCAATATACTCAAGATCTGTTCGACTGTACCAGTCTCAGCCAAAAGAATTTTTTTCGTAACAGGTAATTTGATATTCGACTTGTTTTCGAGTTCAGAAATCTTTTGTAACATATGACTTCCAAAATCCCTTACCACAACAGATACTATGACCATGCGCGACCTCTCCACTAATAGTACTATAATTAGAAAGTAGTTGTAGTATTAAAAAAGGACCTAAAAGATGACCCTAAGGAAGATTGCAGCAAAAGTAGCTGCTATAGTTCCTAAACTAATCAGTTTGAGATAAACCTCAAATCGCTTGGCTCGCCGCTCGTTTAACTTCTTCCTCCTTAGTTCTTTGTATGGCCTGGATATTTTAATATGCATGTAGCTGACTAGGGCCGCGCACACAGACATTATGATTGGCAGCGTTCCAACGCTATTCGTCTGCATTATGTATCCTCCTAACACAGGAAGAGCCCCCCACGAAAAGACAAATCCAAGATCATTATGCAAGACCCCCTTAAATAATTCAAAGTTATATGCAAAAACGAAAAAACCTTCTAGGGCAGCGACGACTACGAGCACGGGGACATGAAATATTATATAATAAATTCCGATCGAATAGGCTATGGCTAAACTCAAAATTATTAACAGCCATAACTGCCTTGCGCTAAAGTACCTTCCCCAAGGCTTATTTTTTTTTGATCCTAAATTGTCAGCAGCATGAGCCGACACGCCCAAGGCTAACCCGTAAATTAGGGCTATCGCAGCAACCCTATCCCATTGAATTGTAGGCGATAGCATCGCACCTATGATAGTAAAAGATATGCACATTCCGGTATAAGGTAAAAATAATAAACCAACAAATGCCCGGAATTTTAATGAGCCAAACTTAGGTACGAACCATTCGTTCAAACGAGAGTCTTCGTTCATGGCTTGTTGGCCGAAACAATAGCAGACGTTCTCATGGTATAGAACCTGAAGGATATGTTCTTAAACCCAGTACCTTCTAGCGCCTGCATGGTTTGTCCAAGCCAGTTACTCATTTTTACAACCTTGTCCAACTCTCGAAAAACTGGCGCCCACGAAGTTACTGTTTTGGCAGCCGATCGCAATATCTTAAAATAGCCATTCCAAAGGCTTCTGGCCAAGGAGTTTGAGGGATAAGTAAAGTCGTGGAAAACCACGACACCTCTATGTTTAAGGACACGCCAACACTCACTCACTACTCTTTCAATATCGACATATTTTGCTAGATAAGATGATGTGACCGAATCGAAAGATTGCTCTCTGTACGGCAGCACCTCTGCTGTCCCGTTTGTTAGCAGTCCGGTGCTGCACTTTTTTTTTGCGGTTCTCAAGTAATCGAATGTCAAATCAAGGCCGACCACATTTCTTGGTCTTTGTCTTCCATGATTCCCACGGCGCTCTATCAGCGAAGATAGTATTCCTGTCCCAGATGCAAGGTCCAGATGCGTACGAGCTGGAAGATCATCAGAACAAGGAGAGGAAGAAGATGGAGAAGAAGAATCACATGAACAAGGTAGATGGTGTTTATCGATAACATCCAGAATCTGCCTTTTCCATAGGTAGTCCTGACCAAAAGTGGCGATACGTACGACGGTATCATAACTGGAAGCATTCGTAGATGTGAAGAATCTTGAAGCCCTTGCGTGTCCGTCATGTACCTGTGACACCATCACTCCCTTCGATAGGATATCATAGTTCGGTATTTTAAGTATTGAAACTTTTACATTCAAGCATTCACATATAATGTTATAAAAGTTGTATTTGATTAACCATTAGTTAAGTAAATATAGGTGATAAACCTACCAGTATATATGCAATTACTGGATTTACAGCAGGTGGATATGTTTACTGAGTCCTTGAAAAGTCCAGGGACTAAGGCACAGTATCTAATACACAGGAAACATTACTTAGCAAACAATCCCCCACCTATCACAGCAGATGGTAAAATATTAACTAAATTTGTGATCTCTTACCTTAGTGCAATGAAGAAAAGAGGCTATTCATATTCGTATAGAAGTCTTGCCCTCGCTGCAATTCGACATTACTACAAGTCCCAGGATGAGGATATAACACTAAATTGGGATAAGATAACCTCAGTCCTTGGATCTAACGACAAGAAATATACTATTGAAGGTCCGACGCATGAGCAGATTAGATTACTACTCAACATTTCCGACATAAAGTATAGGATGATTATTTTGCTACTAGCATCAAGTGGAATGAGAAGAGAGGGACTATGTCAAATGAAATTGGAGGACATGACTTATCTTAAGGATTACAAGATATACAAGTTTAGGGTATATCCCAAGACTTCACACGAATACGTCACATACTGCACACCTGAAGCAGCGGAAGCTATCATTGTGTATTTGAAGAAAGAAAAACCAAAAACTTATCTTTTGCCTGGTCATCATGGAAATGAGTATCAATCTCCAAGCGGTTTAAGTGTGATGTTACGA
>WJXE01000077.1 GCA_009665115.1 Nitrosopumilales archaeon | reverse complement strand
AGACCCCGCCGGCAATGTGTTGTCTGTGCTCGAAGAGAAGGAATGAATTAGGAGAAGAATGGGCGAGGCGTCATGCGTGTGAAGTGGAGGATGTTTATCATTTCCTGGTAGCAGCTTTCAATTAGCTTTATCAGGTATTTTCAGCTTTAAATCATAATCGCCCGTTTTCACACTCTCGCTCTCTATGTCTCTAGACCGTTCTTCTGCAAATTCATGCCACCGCTTTTTTGTTGTTCTTTCTAATAGCTTCTGCATCAAAAACGGCCCTATCGAAGCCAAAATATCCTAATACAGTTTCTGCAGCCTCAAGCAGCATTATCGAAACTTTATAATTGCAGTTGTAACACCACAGCGTATTTTTTTCCTCTTTATGTGGAATTAATTCCGTAGGTATTATGCAGCGTTTGCTTTTCTAGCCGTAGGTGAAACCCTTAGGGCCGTTCCGCAGCACGGACAAAAGGTGCCATCGTGAAATAAGTAAATTTCACACCTTCCACAGTATTTCTTACAAGCTCATAATGGCTCTTACCGACGATAATTTTGGAATAGAGCCTCTCACATAGATTTCTACAAGCCATAGGAAATTGTAAGAAAAACTTGGACGATCTGTATTAATGTAGCAAAGTCCTCTTAATATTTTCCCATGTGCAGTCTTGATTTTGAACCTCTTGCAAAAATGCCACCTCAGTAGCCAAGTTTTGTTCACGAATCATGTAACTTGCATAAGTAAATGGAAAAGGAATATCCGATTCATAGTATATTTCGGTATTTTGTTTTGATCCCATTGGTGGGTTCATATTTATATTAATAATATGGAATCCAGCAAACTCCATATGTTGACGGATTTTCTCTTGATCAAGTGTCTTTTCTGTATGGTTATAGACTATTAACATTCTATACTGTTTAGTCATGTTCATTCGCCTCCGTCAATTCAAACAAAGGAGAAAATCGCATTCTTTACAAAGATAACAAATTCTGTCAAAGTCGGAGTATAATGTCATTATGTCATGGCTGCGAGGACATTCAATATCTTGGTCGACTGCTAGATTATTACTCTCTTCTTTCTTTTCTATAATATGTTGAGTAGGCTTTTCTTCCACCTCTGTCAGTAATTTACTCTTACTTCTGCTTTTGGACATGACAGCTACGTGTAATTCATAGCTTCTAATATAGAATGAAATACTAAAGGGACAGGGAGGGACTAGTAACGTATATTCCATTAAATCTTGCCAGAAGATACTATGTGGGATTTTCAGTAAAAGCCCATATCGCCAATGTTAAATACTCCTCGATTTCTTCATACTCTGACTAGCCATGAGTCTGCAACTTAGGTAAAGGTGTGAAACGCGGTAAACGACATGTATTAACAAATCCTGATCATTTTAGTGGTCTTTGACTTCAGCGCCATTATTTATAAATAAAAAAATAATAGCACCGACATTATTGGGAATATAGAGATCTCTTGTGCTAACTCATTGTCTTCAAATAGGCACTATCTTCGTTAAAGGCCTGTTCTAGGAAAGACATAACTGCTTGTTTTAGCTGATTTTCGTCTGGCATCATCGAGGATGTAAATTCTCCTACTACTGTTACCCCCGTTTTGTTTCCGTTTGGAATATAGTAGTTGAAGAACGAGCCTGCGATTGCTCCTTCCAGTAATTCTATAGCTACCCCCAATGGGTAGAATCTAGTGACTTTTATCTTAGTCTTTACTGTCTGACCCTGCATATCGCTATCCCAGCTTTGAATTGCAGCGTTTTCGCTTACACTTTCAGTCTTGTAATTCTTACCACTTGGATGAATCTTTGCTGCGTCCTTCGCATGCGCTTCACTTAATTTCCAAACTTTCTCTAGCGGAGCTCCAAACTCGCTTCCTTCATCAACTATGAATACCATTAACTCTATTAATTAATTAATTTAGCAAGTATATAACCATATCATTGAAATATGCTACTGTTTGGAAGGTGGACTCACATCAGAAACTTTCACCAACTGATTGGAACCCTTAGCCAGCTGCCGCGATGACATCAGCATGAAAAGTTCCTCAGTAGTGGCTTTATCTATCAAAGCAGAGAACTTTGTTACAATAATGAACTGAATATTCTTTGAATATTCTCATTTTCTCCAACTTACTATAGATCTAAAGTATTCTAGTAAACTCTTTGTGTATGCTATCTAGTATTGCGTTTCACTGCCTATTGCATCGGGAGTTTGTATGGATCCAAAGTTTGCTAGTTCATTTAATGTGTTAGCAAGAGCATGACATTTAAGATGCCCTTCGATTAATTTGTGGATGCGATTTTGACAATGGCCTTCTATAGTTTTTTTCTTAAGGTTGACAACCAACCATGAAAATGAAATCAAACCTAGTTCATCAGGGTAACTATAGTACTAATTCATATTCCCAGATTTTAATTTAGATAAACTCAGGGTTTTTTGGATCTTCTTTTCTTATTATTTCAGAATTCACAAATCGGATTTTGTATTATGGCTAGTATGGATATTCTGACGGATACAATATCACTAGTGATTTGAGCGTGATTTTGTCGGTTTAACAGCAAAACTGCAATCAGTCAGGTTCTTAAAAACCATTATTTCAGGAAAAAGGATTACAATTTCAAAGTTTCTTGTCTTAATTCACTGTTATATTTTTCTACCACCTTTACCCCTGTCCATAGCGTCTTTCGTTCTCCAGACGACTCCCTTCTTTCACCTAACTTCCACTTTCCTTCCTTCCTTTACTGACATAAATATCGAGGATTTGTTAAAAGATCATTCAACGAGATGTGGAATCATATCGTACTGTATGTATACAACGGTCAGTCAACCATTCGCCTTCTGCTTCTATTGGGTTACTTGTATTAAGGCTTGTGCAGATCTTATCATAAAATCATTAAGAATTCTCCTCTCTTAACAACAAAGGAGAGTATCGTTGTGTGTTGAAGTTAGGATCATTGGCTTCATTAAAGGAAATAATATGGACGCAATTTGGAAATTTCTTTAAATAACCGTAAGCCAAAAATATTAAGTGTGAGTCGAATTTGAGCATCAATAATAACAAACAATTCCTTACCAATCAATTAGTATGGCTAGGAATATCCTTTGGAATTAGTCTTACGATCTCCATGTTATTGCCATTTCCAATATCCTTAGCAGTTATATTTGGAGTATTCATATTGTTAAATTTGTATATGCGAAGGATAATGATGCGAAAAACGGGCAGTATGACAAGATCAATGTTCGGCAGCGGTGACAATTCTTCATTGAAGTATTACTGTATGAGCTGTGGAACACAGCACAAACAAGCTGCATGTCCTAAATGCGGTTCAAAGATGAAAAGAGTTGGATCTTAAATTGTTAGTATTTATTACTTAGCCTCAGGACTACCTAAAGTCCCTTTGTTAAATGGAATGTCCATACAAGGACATAATGATTGATTGCTGTTTATAGCCTGACGAGAATGGTAAGAAGGATAGACAATTATATACAAAGCTGGGGAGAGTAAGATTTGTCAGCTGCTTATCCCCATGTCTTGTGATTTTGTCTGTATCATTGATGTTTTTTTCGACCTCAGCCATTTCTACAATATATACTGCTCAACTACAATAAGCAATCGCAGACTACTACTGTCACTACCACAAAACCATCCAGTAGTAATTCATTCCTAACATACGAAAATAATTCTACCCTAGGAATTAAGATACAGTATCCAGCTAAATTGGGAAAGCACAGCATCATTAATTAAGTGTTGATCTAACTTTACTGCATGTTCTATGAAGTGCCATGATTGAAATACTAGAACGAAAGTAACTAGTCCATAAATAAGCTGCATCTTTCTGATTGGTGTCTTTGTAAAGCTTATCCAAACCCACGCTCAAAATCTAATGAAGCACCGAGTATCCCATGGGCGATTGGAAACTGTAAGACGAACTTTTGTATGACTTGAATCATGTGCTCTAACATGTGAAATGATTGAACAGCTACATCTACGGTCAAAATCACGTACGGTTTGAAAAGAAAATCACTACTCATCAATACCCTCTCGCATTGCGGATAGTATTAATAATGATACATGGTACGTCAACTTAGTCAGTCATTGCACTTGTATTATTATTCCTTTCATTGTAGTTGGATGATAAAGGCAATGATACCCAAATGTTCCAGTCATGCTTGGCTTAATCTCATCTCTAATTATGTAATCTGTCTGGTTCTGGCTGATTAAAGTACATGTTCCCAATGAAATAATTCAGATATAAATTTGAAATCCATGCAGTTCGACCTCCACCCTTATAATGTTATATATACTACATAAATCGTTTCGCGGAATCTGCAGGGTAAAGCTATTCTTTTGTCTTTATATACAAAAGAAATAAAAGATATTGAAACTTATTCTGTTAGGATATCTAGACGTCGCCATTTCTTAAATATAAAGAATGTAGACGTCTTAAATAGAAAGATCGGGGGGAGTAGGTCTGTTCAATCTAATTTCCTTAATTCTGTTACACATATCGCAGTGCTCCGGACATCCTTTGTGAAGACAAACACTTTGCATAGAGTTACAACCAAAACACCAAATTTGCTTAGAAGATAGGGACATTCTTATCATACTATCCTTGCATGTATATTAACAAAATGAATTTTGAATACTGACCGGCGTGTTGCCATATTTTCACATGTCTAAAAATGGAAAGCCATAATGTGGACAAGATTCGTAAAGATTTATCTCTACTATGTTGCGGAACAAAATTAGAGGCTTAAGTTAAGTCTTGATGTTCTGTATTGGATATCCCTTCAAAGTTAGAACAGATGTAGAAGCCTGTGAGTTAGTGAAAATTGAATCATACTATTTTAGTGATTAATAGTAAAAGCTGAAGTTATGGATTATTTTTCCGTAGTAGATATATTAGTGTAGAGTGATTATATATATTGTTGTAACTGCAGTGGCAATGGCTGCTCTAAACGACACGAAAAGAATTGTGCGCTCTAGCCGTGCGGACTTTAAAGTATACATCTTAACAATTAGGGCAGATAGACAGTTTTTTTATTTTGACGGATTGCATCATCTTTGTTTTGTGGGAAGAGGGGTAGGAAGGCGACGTACTAATGTGGAAGCGTTCAATCCAGCATTTGCATACCATTTTGATTCAGAGGTAATTGATCATTGATACAAATCAGTCGTCACTACTCACACCAGCCACACGAATATCTGCGAGACACATTAGACTTAAGATATCGAGAATGTAGGGCTTGTAATGCAAGGAGCCAATTTACCTGTATAAGATGTGGGTTTTGTTATAGCTGCCACTGGAAGAAAGAAGAGCTGGAGAGAATTCCACCCTATTTCATGTTGGGAGATAGATAGTATGAAGAGATCACATCCAGATAAGCACAAACGCTCGACTTCAAAAAAAAGGAACATATATCATGATGAGCAAGAAAGGAAACAGAGAAAAGAAAGAAAAGATACTCTTAATTATCTAACTTTGGCATTGAAGGATTTAAACTACTGTTTGAATACATTAAAGATAAACAAGGACACTCAAGTTCGTGAAAAGATCAATGAATTTTTCGAACAAGCCATCACTCCAGAAGCTATCAGTACGTATGGAGAACGCATTGCTACTATGAATGTAATAGCAGACTTCTATTTCTCGTCTACTAGCAGGTACATTTTTTCTCAGCCAGAATTATATGATTTTTTGACTCTTGCTACGCAAGGATTACCGACTGAACAAAAGAGAGGCAGAGCAATCGAAAGGGTATTCATGATTTATAGAGATATTATGGAAAATCATCAAACCTCAAACGATTCTCTCAGGCTTAACTACCCCAAGATTATTGTTGATGTTATAGCGATCCTACATGCTGGGGAAGATACTAGTGGGAAAAGAGTAGGAGTTAATGCTCTAGATGAATACTATAACTCTAGGAAGATAAAGGGATCTTCAGAAGTGACATCAGCATCTGCTGCGGCTGTGCAGATAAATCCAACCCTAACAGCTGATTTCTCCGCAGATCAGTTCGAAAAAGACCAAATACAAGAGGAACAGCTCATTGAAACAATCGTTCAGATTACAGGAAGAAAAAATAAGGGCATAAGAGAATCGCTTGCTAAGTTGCACAGTTTAGACATTAAGAAGATAAGTGATCTCTGTGCCAATTATAACAAGATAGAAAAATATTGTAAGCTTGCAACAAACTCAAACGAATTTAGAGATGAACTTGAAAAAGAACTTGGCAGAAAACTCACAGACAATCAAGTTCAAAGGGCTACTACATCTATAAAAAAGGTGAGAAAATATGTTGAAAATCTTCTTGACGGAAAATTTGTTCCTCATGGCTCACACGGCATAAACCACATCAAACACAATCTAGAATACGGATACCAGGTTATGGATCTAATTGAACACAAGAGGAGAAGCTCCAAATAAAAATTAAAAGTATTATATAGCACCTATCACAGCGGCCCCTCATGCGACACCTCAAGAGATTCTAAACCTATTGGGGATCATAATTAGAGTTCATAGTTCGATTAAAACAAATCTGGTCTGTTGAAACAGGTATGAGGCTAAGGCTCTCTTCTACTTGCAAAAAAGGTTAAAACAAAATCAACAATTGTCATCGAGTTAACCTTTTATACCCTCACTCACATTATGGAGGTCTATTTTTTCCTAGCTCATTTTCTTAATAACTTACCAGCTTTTGTTGCTATTAGGTCGGTCATCTGTGATAGAGTAGCATTACCACCTAGGTCGTATGTAACGTGCTTATTTTCGTTAATAACGTCTTCGGTAGCTTTAAAGATTGCCTTAGAAATGTGTTTTTCTCCAAGGTATTCAACCATCCATGCGCCAGATAAAATAGTTGCGACAGGATTTACCATGTTTTTACCAGCATATTTAGGAGCGCTACCATGTGCTGGTTCAAACATTGCGTAATGGTCTCCATAGTTACCAGAATAGACGGTTCCTATAGATCCTACGTGCCCCGATGCACATTCTGAAATTATATCCATGAATAAATTAGTGCTAAGCAAGACACTGTTGTTGAATCTCTCTGGATTTTTTACAAGCTGTTGTGTCATATTGTCAATATAGTATTCTTCTAAATCGATAGTTTTGAATTCTTTTTGAGTCTTTTCTACTGCTGCCCAGAATATTCCGTCAGTTTCTTTTAGGATATTCCTTTTTGTAATTGCAAAAACTTTCTTAAAGCCTGCATCATTTGCGATTTGAAATCCCTTTTTAGTAACTCTTTCACACCCTTTTCTTGTTATCTTCCGAATTGCAATGGCTGAATCATCACTGGTTTTGAATTCGATCCCAGCGTACAAGCCCTCAGTTGCCTCACGTACACAGATAAAGTATAACCGTCTTTCAGCGTTTTTGTAAGTTTTGATAGGCCTGACATTAGCATATAATTCAAATTTTTGTCTAATACTCACTGCAACGCTGCGTGGAGCATTTGGGTTTGGAATGGTAGTAGTTGGTCCCTTAAAGCAAGCGTCACTATCTTCTAGTAGCTTCCAAACATCTTGGGAAATATAGGAAGTGCCACCTACTTTTTGCCACCACTCAGATCCAGCATTACATGGAATTAATTCTATCTTAGTATTACATTCTCTCAGAACCTTTATCATAGCCTCTACAAGTTCTGGTCCGGTACCATCGCCTCGAATAATTGCAGCAGTTTTCTTTGACAATTGAAATCAATTAACGGGCAAAATCCTCTCTATTTATATGTATTTGGAGATTAATTCCAATCTTACAACCAGATTGTTAGTGAGCGGAGGTATCCTTGATGGAGAAATACTGGCAAACCACTACCTGTAATCACGCCTCCGGGATTTGAAAAGTTTTTTGAAAAATTAGTTGTACCAATATCTGATCCTGAGTCCATCCGAGATATCTGCTAAGC
>WJXE01000076.1 GCA_009665115.1 Nitrosopumilales archaeon | reverse complement strand
GTTAAAGATGGGGTTGAAGAAAATCTATTGCCTTGAAATTGTGAGTCGGTGGGCACGACGGCAGCCAGGAACCCGAAAGACACATAATATTGTAGGAGGAGAACAAGAATACATTCCTGGGAAGCGGGAGGCTGAGTTTAAAGCAGCAGATAACTATTCTAATAAATGTGAAATATTTCGAACGTGCAAAACGTCATTCTCCAATTTGGAGGCATAAAGCCGATATCGATGAGAAATCTGTGAATCAAGAAGATTTAGTAATATGCAATATGCAGTGGAGGAAGAGTGGTTATATTAAGAGATAGATATTTTGTGTTATCTGCTTTTCTTGCAATGCTTAAACACTGGTAATAGATAATCTAGAGATTTATTCTTTCTTTAATGCAAAAAAGATGAAAGTGTAATTACGCCCGCCTTTCCAATGTACAACTTTATTTTCATATGTGAAATCAATCGATTTAGTAAGAGTAAAACCATTGTGTTCTGCAGCTTTAATTACATCCTTCTCAATCTCTTCCTTACTGAAAACGTTATTAGGCGACATCTTACGAATATCTTTGGAAATAATTTTGTTGACTAATTTATTGGGCCAATAGTCGCTCGATGTCAAAAGCATTCCACCTTTTTTTAGTATTCTATTCATTTCCTTGAAATAGTTTTGAATATTAACACCATGTTCAATTACCGATAAGGATGTAATATAATCAAACATATTGTTTTGGAAGTTAGTTTTTTCGAGGTCTTGAATCGAGATGGCAAATATCTTATTTTCGTACGTTTCTATTATAGGCTTGTAATTTCTTTTGTAAAAAGAGTGTACTATTTTCATTAATACAGGATACGTTATTGTATTTAGAAATAAGTCGCACCCATAGAGATTCTTAAAGCCTAATCTTCGAAGCATAGGTAAGATAGGAGAATCGTTACATCCGACATCAAGAATAAATGAGTTTCTATCTGCTCCGTTTATTGTATCAATCATTTTGCGTGTATCCCATGATTTTACTCGGTCATGGTGCGGAAACAGACCAAGGGAACGAAGATGATCTATAGCCTCATCCACTTCAAATGAGTTTTTCAGAACTGAATTTAATTCCATTTTTTACCAGCAAAATTGCTTTCTAATAAAGTAATTTAAACTTATGAAACATACAGCGGAAATTAAAATGATCTTTATTATTTAACAGGCGTATGATCTCCGACCAAAACAGAATTAGAAGTTGAAATCGAATGCCCACTAGGTCTCACTTGCAATTTTGAGATGTGCTCAAAAAGCCGAAGGGTCTATGAGATTAATGAGATTAATGCAATAGTCACACTCGAACGGAGTACTTGTGAATATGCTCAGATCTGCAAAATCCCAAACTACCATGGGATTACTTACAGAATTGGCTTAAATATCCAGCAACCTGCAGGAGACGGCATGGAAGTGAATATCTACTATATATGAATGCTATAGATAATGAAGGAACACTCGATAAGGAAACAAGGTCTTCGCTTAGGATATAAGCAAATTTCACTACTAATTGATTATTCTCAACACGCTACCACTACCCCCCTGGTACATACTACTAAAGTAGTATTCTCAAAAACTTATAGAATGGTAAACGCCTATCTGCACCTGACAACTATTCCCAAGCCTACCAGACTTGCATTAAATTGTAATTTAATCATTTGCGACGACATTTGTAGAATGCGGAGAAGCAACGTGTTTTTTATGACTAGATACGTGTAATGAAGATAGTTTGCATCTAACCTTCAGCTCGACACAAATAGACCAATAATTACAGTAATGAATATGATCAGGATCTAATTCAAATGTTGACTCACGATTTATGACTTCAATACGTTATCAACCTCACAATATTAAATAATCAAAGTTCTTCTTATATAGTGAATTACTTGATAAATTTCAATATATTTAATATATCTATAAGACAAGGGCTGCAACAGTTACTACTTCTAGGCTAATACGGGTGTGTCCCACCTCCCACCTACATAATTCAACATATATTACAGACCTTGTCTTTACCATATCTCAATGAAAGTTAAAACTGGTCATGCTAGCATCACAGAACAGGACGTCTACGTCCTTCTCAGTAAAATTCCTCCTGGTAAAGTTTCTACTTACGGAGATATTGCGAAGGCATTGGGACACCCTAAGGCCGCCAGGGCAATAGGTAGAATCATTGCTAATAATCCTAACCCAATATCGATACCATGTCACCGGGTTGTCAAATCAAATGGCGAGATAGGTGGTTTCGCATATGGCGAACAAAGGAAAAGAGAGATACTTGAAAAGGAAGGTATTAAATTCCAAAATAGAATTGTAGAAAACTTTGAAGAGCAAAGATTATCGTTTTAAATAAAACTACATCCACGCTGAACTAGCGAAAAACTAAACCATCCGCTTTTGGATAAAGCTATAGCTAAGATAGCTCCACTTTTGCCCCCGTAAAACCGGTGATGGAGGGCTATATTCTAAGTATATTGATGAAGACCTCAGGGGTATTCTAGATTTCACTACCAATTGTAATAGAATGACGCAAGAAATGACCACCTAGATTAGAGCTGAGGCGGCACGTGATATCACGACGCAGCTGCAGGAGGCTAAATCTCATTTGTAGCAAGCAATAGGCGTGCAGCATGGGACTGATAGCCGTGTCCTCCACTTTCTAGTTGGTCCAGTTGCAGTTTGATATATGCATTTTTTAAATCTAACTATATCATAATTATTATTAATAAAGTATGTTAATAAGCAGAAATCATTTAATATCTCAAGAAATATATTAAGAGAATTAGAATATTCTGTGGAAAGGATAATTTTTAGATTGAGCGCACCTGCCGCCATTTCATTCAGAACTTAGTCCGAACGTCATATGCATTACCTAGTTAACGACTGGCTGGGTTCATCAATAATAACTAGTTCAACCTACATCAGTTTAATAGTGGTGAATACTATACAAAATTGTATAGTAGGGATGGAACCGCAGAAATATAATTTTAACAGCTTTTACAGATACATTATTGCAAATTCTCTATTCACTACTAGACAAATAGATATTATTTCTAGAAGATTGGAGAACAGGGGCACTATAGAAAATATAAGTTCTGGTGCCTATTATAGACAGGTAAAGCAAAGTAGAACCAAGATAGTAAGATTGTTATACAGTATAATTCTCCTGAAATGCGTTGGTGCGCTCAATCACGAAACATTTTTCGCGATTGAAAAAATGGCATCACAAATAGAAGTGATGTTTGATCAAAAGACGAGTGATAATTCAAGAGCTGAAAGTGTGATATCCGTGATTGAGCAGTTAGTAAAAAGAATGTGCAAAGTGTGAATCAATATTATTCTACAAGATTAAATCACGGCTTATTACTTCTCGATGTGATATGTCTTTTGAGATACTGAATTTAAGTTGGAATTTTGTGATATACGTTGTGGCCTCATTTGTCATCGGCATGGCAGGTGTGATATTCTATATAAATCTGAAAGCGCTCCACAAGAAATCTACTAGCCAGACCGATAATAGTGTTGTTGAGGCTGTCATATCTGAATATACACGCAGGCTGCAGGAATTTGAGAGAATAATTGGCGAATTAAAAGTCAAAATTGATACACTAGAATTGCGAGTACTGCAACATCCTACATCACAAACTTCCGACGATACCAGTGATATGACCCGCGACTCCTCTACGGATGCGAGAACATCACAATCTAAATCACAATTGCAAGAACATCATTCACAAACATCTGATGTGATGGAATCAACAACTATCACGCCGCCATCGATTGTCACATCCGTGAAAAGTAATCCTACTCTGCATCATAGCACTTCAGACTATATATTGAAATTATTAGTTGAGAAATCCAGAACTTCAAGAGAAATCCAGAATGCTATAGGAAAGACACGAGAACACACATCACGCCTTATGAGAAGGCTTTACGAAAGTAATTTAGTCAGTAGGGACAGTAATAATAAGCCATTCAAATATCATATTACTGACCAGGGACGTAGAGAATTAATATTCCATACTACAACTGGTGAGGCAGAGGCGCCTGATATGAATGTTCATTCTGGTTCGCAGGATTCTCAATTGAATGTTACTGTCCATTAGTAGAGGCTGTCTTTGAATTTCTTCTTTATTCCCTGTTGGACATACCTCTCAGTTTGATAACTTAACACTTAACACTTAACACATTCACACGAGAAATTGATAAATAAATGATAAGAACTTTGGTTTGTTAACTTATTATGAGAGAACCTTCTAGCATGTTAACAACATTATTCTTGACTTGCAAATTTCAGTAATAACACAGGAATTTATAGTTCCAGTGGAAATAATGGGGTCGAATTAACGACATTAACATTGTTAACTAACATCTTAACACTCCAGTGGAAATAATGGGGTCTTTCGTTTCCTTTTTTAACCTTCTACAAAAGCAATTGTTAACACCTTGTTAACATCAGATTTTCACTTATCAGACCCCCACCCCACTATTTCGTTTCCACATACTTCACATACTTTCTCATATGTTATTATATCTAAATGAATATTATTATTCAAATAATTAATAATAATTGATTTAGGTACTTAAAAACAAAATGTTAACATACTGTTAAGGTAATATAAAATAATATTAAATGTCCTTTCTTATGTTAGAAAGGAAAGATAGGGGTGTGTGTGGATATTGAGCTGTATAGGAGTAATAAAAATTTGAGTGACGATCTACTTGATAGTATATTTGAAAAAGCTGTTTCAGGAAAAACACTCATTAAGAATCGCCGGACATTAACTATAGACTACGTCCCCGAAAAACTTCCATTCAGAGATGAGGAAACCAAAACAATCGCACAAACGTTATCTGTGGTTTTAAAAGGCGCGAGACCTTCAAACTTATTATTATTTGGGAAACCTGGTACCGGAAAGACCGCAGTAATAAAAAATGTAGTCCAACGGCTACATCAGAAGGCTAAGGACCTTGGGATAGAAGTTACAGTACCGTTTGTAAACGCAAAAACTGCGAATACCGGATATAAAGTTCTCTATGAAATTGCCGAGAATATGGGAATTAATCAGGAAGAAGAAAAGAAATTACAAGTACATTTTACTGGCCTGTCGATGGGTGAAGCGACAGATAGGATTCTTGATTTCATTCAAAAGAAAAAAAAGCTTCACGTTGTCCTAATAATTGATGAAGTTGACTCACTGGTCGATAGAAACGGCGATGATATTTTATATAATTTCACAAGGGCAAATGAGCAAATCTCAGGAGGTGGTTTCATTAGTTTAATCGGTATATCTAATAGTCTCACGTTCAAAGATAAACTGGATCCACGTGTTCGTAGCAGTCTAAGTGAAGAAGAGATGGTATTTAATCCATATACAGTGGAACAATTACAAAAGATCCTGGCAGATAGAGCGAAGCTTGCATTCAACGATGATGTTATTTCTAGTGCAGCAATCAATCTGTGTGCAGCAATGGCAGGAAGAGAAAACGGCGATGCAAGAAAAGCTATTGATTTGCTTAGAGTTGCTGCCGAAATCGCCGAAAGAGAAAGATTAACTAATGTCGAAGAAAAACACGTCCGATTAGCACAAGAAAAAATCGAAAAAGATACCAATCATGAAGTTTTAAAAAATTCCACTACCCATACTAAAATAGTAATATTGGCGATAATGAAATCAAAGAATGGAAATACTGGTGAAGTATATGATATTTATTCTTCATTATGTAATAATGCTGAACATGAGCCACTTACGCAACGCCGTATAACACAAATAATAAGTGAACTCGACCAACTGGGTCTAGTATCAAGTGACGTAGTGAGCAAAGGACGTTACGGCAGATCGCAGAGAATCAAAATTACGGTTCCCACCTTGACCATCAGAGAAGCATTCAAGGACGATCCTTCTCTTTCTACATGGGATTTGGTTGATTGAAATCCATCTGAAATGGTTGAAGATTAGCTAGATTAACTACAATTGCAATTCCGGGGGTTGGAACAATACCCATCGTCTGTTGATATTTGGTTTGCGCTTGCCAAGCACCTGAATTAACGATCAAAGTTCCACGATAATTTTGAACATCTATACTATGCACATGACCTGAATGAAGTATGTCTGGAACTTCGGTAATTACCATCATGTCCTCGAGCTCCGGTCCTATAGGTGTACGCTCTCCATAAATAGGTGATAGATGGCGTGCTTTGAGTAATATCTTCATTGCTTCTGCCGGCTTTGAATAACTTAGACCTGGAGTCGTAGCAATGATATCATCCAAGCTCTGACCATGATACATCAATATTTTTACACCATCTAACTCCACTAAACTAGGGTTTCCTAGCATTGTAAAATTCTCAAAAGAATACAGTTTGTCAGAATGTTTTCTCGGCAGCGCCGGTTGTGGCAATGCTCTTCTTCCTGGGTCGTGGTTACCTGGAATTACAAAGACATTGATATGTCGTGGAATTTTGGCAAACAAATCAACGACGTGACTCATTTGTTTGCTGGTATCCATTTCAATTAATTCTTTCTCTTGATTAGGAAATATGCCAATACCATCAATTAAGTCTCCCCCTATACATACAAATTTGATCTTGCTGACGATTTCGTCATCAGTTAATGAAAGCCAATTTAAAAATCTAAGAAATTCTACTTCTTGGAAGTATTTACTACCAACATGAAGATCCGAAATTAAGACCGCATACGATTCCGATTTTGATCGGTTGGGAAGATGATCCGGAATGTCTGGAGAAACTAAATTCCTTACAACAAAACCTTGCATTCCTTTTTTATTAATATTGTCAACTTCTACCATAATCATTTGGTCTAGTGCGAGCATTGAAGCCTGTTTTTTCAACTCTTCGGAAACTGCAAGTACACTCAGCATTCCGCTGTAGTCATCAATCACCATCTCCAAACCATTCTTTTTTGAACGCTTGGACATTAACAAACCAGCTATAACGGAGGAATTTGTATTCGCATCTGTATTCATGTCGTACGTCTTTCTTAACTTTGCGTTATTAGATTTATGCTTTAGAGATGTAATTTTTGTAATTCGTTTACTATCAGGACGCAATGCTAAGATACGAAGTGATTTTTCAAACCGGCTGCGGAAAAGTGCGGTATAACCCCTAACGCCCTCTCCGCTGTTAATACCAGGTGTGGGATCTAAAATCACTTTATAGGAATGCTGCCCAGAAGAAAAAGTAGCATCAGCAATGGCCGTCGGAACATTAAGTAGTGTATTACTAAAACTATTAACATCAGCCACCTTTCCTTCGGGATTAATAAGATTCTTGATATCTTCGACTACGATGGAAGAGCTTTCTTTGTGTTTGATTTTCATTTTAACTATGTCTTGCACGACCTTTAAAATATCGATATCGAGTCCTTTGAGCATCGCAAAAGCATCAGGATGTATTTGATAACCTTTGCTAATTGCAAATGACAATGCGTTAGAAATTTCTCTTTGCATAGACACGTGTTGCCATTTTCATTATGGATATCATGTTTAATTATATTTCTCTAGTTATTGATATAATACATAGTTATATGACTGGCTTTGATTCATTTCTTGAATGCAAAACATCTGTGTAACAACGAAGGAAATTAACATCAACAATCCTATGCTAATGAACCACACTTAGATACGAATATTGAGTTTCACCAAAGTAGACTACGATTGTATTTCAAAAAGCGCTCATTATTATTCTCTGTGGAGATGTTATACGGAAATGAGGTTATCCAAAGGTTTTCGTCTCAAATATTATCTGGATAACTTGATGGAAAAAGTCTTCTCCAAGTCTTGGGATGACATTTGGTTAACATTCAATGTAGCAATTTCCCAACGTGCCATTCTATTGAGGAACAGAAAAAATTACATTATACAGATAAAAAATTTAAGAGAAAATGATGAATACTTCAATTC
>WJXE01000075.1 GCA_009665115.1 Nitrosopumilales archaeon | reverse complement strand
ACATCAATGCTTCTGACGTCAAACACCTTCGCTGCTAAAATCAACACCCACCATCATCATCACGGTCAACTCAATACGAACAACTCAATAAGTAGTATTACCAACTCGACTAATAGCAGTAATAATACCAGAAGTAGTCCTAGCCATACTCACCATCATGGATCATCTACCGGTCACTCACATTATAGCTCACGGAGCTCAGGAATCTCGAGTAGTTTAAGTGGATATTGATACCATCCGCGTACCAAAAATCTCCAGTATTTTTTTTTGTTTGAGTAAGTACCAGCGAAATAGTTGAATTTCTTTTAGCCTGACATATCATGTAACCACGTACTATGTCTATTCAAACCATAGTGATGTCGAACCCTCTTTTCAGCATAAAAATTTAAAAAGTCCAATCACGAGAACACCACAATATCTATGGTAAAAGGATTACAATTTTCTTTATTCTCTGTTAAACATTTGTCAGAGAAAATAAAGACCAATGAAATATCACCTGTAGATCTGATCGAGTTTTGCTTTGACAGAATTAGGAAATTCAATCCGTCACTTAACGCATTTATAACAGTTATCGATGAGGAAGATGCATATAACAATGCACGAATAGCTGAAAGAGAGATTAGTCAAGGAGACTATCGAGGGCCTTTGCATGGCATTCCATTTTCAATAAAAGATATTATTTATGCAAAAGATATTAGATGCACTGGAGGCTCAAAAATATTGTCGGAATATATTCCAAAGACTGATGCAACTTGTGTTAAGAAAATTAAGGAAGCGGGTGCAATTTTACTCGGTACCAACAATTTGAATGAATTTGCATCTGGAATTACCGGAGTGAATCCCTTTTACGGTAACACGAAAAACCCTTGGAATATGTCAAGAATATCAGGTGGTTCAAGTGGCGGTTCTGCTGTTGCAGTTTCAACTGGGATGGCTTGTATATCTTTAGGAACTGATACTGGAGGGTCCATCAGAGTTCCATCATCACTCTGCGGGGTAGTTGGACTAAAACCTACTTACGGAAGAGTTAGTAAGTATGGAGTTGTGCCTCTGGCACCGTCTTTGGATCATGTTGGGTGCGTTACTAGGAGCGCATGGGATGCGGCTGCTATATTAGAATGTATATCTGGGTGGGATTCGTCAGATCAGATTTCCAATCACAAAAAAGTGCCTCCATATACGAAAATTATTGAAACATCCAATTTTGGAGGTATATCTATTGGAGTACCGAAGGACTATTTCTTTGATTATGTGCATCCGGAAGTTGAAAGTCTGTTTTATCAGTTTTTGGAAAGTATAAAGTCATTAGGGTATAAAGTATTTGATCTAGATCTTCAAAATACTGAAAGATACTACAACACTTGGAGAAAAATTAGGTATGCGGAGGCATCAGAAATACATGCGCATTGGTTAAAGACAAGAAAGGAAGATTATAGCGAAGAAGTAAGAGAGATGCTGATTCAAGGAACAAAAATATCTGCGGTTGATTACATACACGCCATGAGAATCATAACTGAGGAAATAAAAAAGCAGCTTCTAGCCATGTTAAGACAGAAAATTGAGATTATCGCTGTTCCAACAACTATCATTCCCGCACCTAGGTTCGATGAACTAACGGTCTCTGATATTTGCGGTACTGTTTTGCAAACTAGAGAAGCTTTACTTAGGAATACTATAGTATTTAATAGCACTGGTTTTCCTGCAGTTAGTATTCCCATAGGATTAACTAAAGATAATATGCCAGTAGCTGTACAAATGATTGGTCCTCCATTTAGAGAAGAAAAAATATTGTCAGTAGCGTGTAATTATGAATGCATAAATAGCACGGGGATTAAATTCATGCCGCCTTCTCCTTTTACCTCTTAAAAAGCTCATCCAGCTTACGTCTGGTAGCCGAAAAGTTACTGCCACTTTTTTTATCATATTGGTCATCTTAAGGAGTACACCGATGGACAAAGATAAGAGCTCAACCCTGCCGTAAATTTCTTTCGTGATAATCAAACTAGTGAGTGTCTCCATAACCGTTAAAATAGGCATATGTTCAGTTACTTACTAGCGATGACTTCGTCGGGGTTAGTTCTATGGGGGTAATTACATGGATAGTAATCGCTGTCGTAATTTTGGCTATAATGGGGCTAGGATGGCAAACATTCTTTGCCGGTGTTAAGAAGGGTGCGGATAAAGTTGGTCTTACATCGATTGTGAAAAATATTACCGACCAAGCAAAACAATCATTTGGAGGTGTTGTAAAAAATCTTTCAACCCAAAATACTACCAAACCAGCCACAGGATCATTTTCTAATAAAACAGTGCCTTAATATTTAAACCTGAATGAAAATACTTGAGAATATTATTAATAATTGCATGAATTAGGATGATTTAATAAAATAGAAACATCAAGATCCTTCATATAATATCCGAGTGCTGTGTATCCATTCTATACGAGTACAATCCATAGAAACACACTTTGCATAAATATGCTTGTAGAGCTTATTAGACTAGAAGATTGAATTCTAACTATCGAGTGTTTGTTTTTCTCGTATCCGCACAGATATTGTAAAGCTTAAATCTAATGGGCTGACTTGGTTGCAATTCCATAGGATAGGCTACTACTATAATACTAGTTTTTCATTTATCTGCTGGAGAGTCCATCGTAATCAGATAATATAATTGATGTTCGGATTAACAGAGTTAACTGTATCTATTATCCAGACAGATGTAGTTATCCTATAATTTTAGAAAACAGTAACGTTTTTGTCCTAACCTTAATGAATATCAAAGTAACTAAAGACATGGTTTCTTAGGTTTAAAACCAAACTTTGTTCTGCTGATCCATAGTTTTGGTCTACCTGCTGGTAGAGTTAATCGATAGTCCTTACGAGATTTATGTATGGACGAATTGCGCTTAACTCTGCTCCTGTCAATGGGACTACATGTGGTGGAAGAGGCTTCTGGCTAAAGTCGAATGCGTTTAAAAGATTGTTCGCATGAAGATCTCTTTCAGTTAGAGGTTGAAGGCTAAAGCGCCACTCGATGAACTTTAGCATAGACTCGAACTGATACTGCGTATGGTCAATATATCCTGGTTTAGCATACGGTGAAATTATAAGAGTTGGCATTCTAAAGCCTAGACCATATTTATCTATTTGAGGTGGGGGCACATGGTCATAGAATCCACCATAATCATCCCATGTTAATATTATTGCAGTACTATTCCAATAAGGACTGCTCATTATGGCATTTATAACATGTTTTACCCAGTTCATTCCAGATGTGATATTTGCTGGAGGGTGTTCACTAATAGGAAAGCTTGGAGTAACCCATGAAACTTGAGGAAAGTCGCCACTCTTTAGATCAGTAAATATTTGTGCTCTGTTTACAAAGTGTGGAGCGTATGCTGGAGTATACGTACTGCCTTTTGCAGAAAATGGATTCCAGAACTCAAATGCACGTCCACTACTTACTGCAGCCTTATAGTTACCTGCTTTAACTACATGATCGTAATATTTCCATGTAATATTGTGAGTATCATTCATAAATAGATCTGCAACTGTCTTGGTTAGATTGGATTCTTCGAGATATACTCTTGCTACTTCATCCCTTAAATTAGTGGATGTTGGGTTGGGATTAACCCCAAAATTTGCTGTAGCATTTGGATTACCACCTGCAATCGTACTAGCATTTTCTTGCTGGTTTAAGATGTCATTATTTGGTGGTCTATGCATAAAATAGAACATTGATGTAGCTGGTGCTTGACCAGCAAGAGCATACCAATGGTTTGGCAAACTATAGCTAAGAACAGAAGAGTAAAAGTTATCAGCTAAGACATAGTTTTTTGCTAGATCCCAATAGTATGGTATTGTTTTATTATCATAATAGGTCATAGTTTTAGGATTTTCATTTTCGCCTACCATAAAACCATCCATCTTACCATTATCGTATCCAACCACCGATGATTGATAACCATGGGGTAAATCTCCTGAAATAACATCAGTAGAAAGAAATGGTTTTACACAACCTACACTTGGATTGTCAGGAGATAAGGGTACGCATGTCCCTTTAGGTATCCCATTAGCACCAGGATATGTACCAAAATAATTATCAAAACTTCGATTTTCTTGCATAATTACTACTATGTGGTTTATAGGATTTGTAGCAGGGTTGTTGATGGATCTAATCTGCTGTGCGTATGCTAATGGTAAAATTATGCTAGCTGCGACCAAGGCTGCTACCAAGAACAAAGAAACAGTAATTCCTACAACAAATTGTAATCTATTCTTAACAATTGTCTTGGCTTTGCTTGTCTGGAATGATGAACATTCTGTTCTCCCTGCTCTCGTCATACTATTGTCCATTCACAAAGAGATTGTATCTAAAATTTAACTGATTCTTTACTGAAATCTGACTTAAGATTTCGTAACATTCTTCATTTCTAACTTCTAACCGAGTCTTGGTCAGGTATTGTCAAGCTATTTTTTCCGTTGCTACTTGCTGTGTAACAGAAAAAATCTATAAAGATTGATTAAGGGTTACGTTTCTCGAAGAATTCCATTAATTGACTCAGTATGTAGCTTTCTTGCGCGGAATAAACGTTGGCGGACACAACTTGGTGAAAATGGAAGACCTGCGTCAAATGTTCTTATCTTTAGGATTCAACAATGTAAGAAGTTACATAAACAGCGGTAATATCATTTTTGAGACTTCAGAAATAGATTCGAATGCCATTATCAAAGGAATTCATAGAGAACTCAATGAGTTGCTAGAGGGTGATGTCAAAGTATTCTTGCGAAATATGTCTCAAGTCGAGGAGATTATAGAATTGAATCCATTCAAGGACATCAAGTCTCAAACTACCAAACTGTTCGTCACTTTCCTATCAGAGGAACCTTCAAGGAAAATCAGACCTCCGCTCAACTCTCCTGACATGGATGTTGAGGTCATCTTCATGACAAACCGTGAGGCATTCAGTTTAGCTCGCAGGAAAAATGGAAGATTTGGCTTTCCAAACAACTTTATTGAGACAAGACTTGGAGTTTCAGCTACCACTCGAAGCTGGACGACAGTGAAGAGAATAGCAAAAGATGCAACAACGAACAGTACGATTCATTTTATTAAATGATTAAACGCTAAGAATACTCAATTAGTTCGCAGTTTTTGTCTTAGCAACTTAGACATTCCATCAAGTCCTCGCTTCGTTGCGTTGGTTAGCATATCACATGAAGTTAAATAATGGAAAACAAAGCTCAAGGGTGTATTGAAGGGTTTGAGCTACACGTATGGGCTTTGAGACAGATAAATTCTATTCGAGAATAATTTTAAAATTACACATCCGACAATCCGAATAATGGTAATGCGGGATCACAAACCAAAGGTGTTTACTGACGTAAGGACTATAATTCTACCGACTAAATTTCAGTATCTAACTGCAGGTCTTTCAAGTACTATTAATAGTTCATGGGGAGGACTTGCAGTTGCAGAATATTGGCCTCGCATAAACGGTAGCCTTACACTTCAAGTTCACGTAGGAATGATGAAGCTAATTACCTCTAATGTGGCTAATGGACATACAGTTATTGCAGCAAGGGCCTCCTCGCTTCTCTTTGCTATTGTAGCGACAATATTTGGAATAATATTAACAAAAAATCTGATGGATCTGGCTAGTAAGAGATATGTAGTAGAGGAATGACTTTACCAAGCATAATTTTTTTGTGTAACAGGGCGTACTGCAATATCAGTGGCTAGGAGACAGGAAATCATTGCTATATTCATTCCAATGGATTTCAAAGGATGGAAGGCTGCTATTGACTGCACGAATACTTAGAACATTTGCGTATGGGTTTCTAAGTATTGTTATTTCAATTTATCTAAAATTAATAGGATTTGATGGATTTTTGATTGGTCTAATACTTACTTCTACATTAATAAATAGCGTAATATTTACCCTCGTGGCAAGCTTTTATGCAGATAGAATAGGCAGAAGGAAAATGTTAGTTATATACGCTATAATGATGGCTATTTCAGGCGTCATATTTTTTGTCACATCTAATTATATTGCATTAATTGTAGCCGGCTTAATTGGAACAATTAATGTTACTGGAACTGAAACAGGGGCATTCCTTTCTATAGAACAAGCCGTGCTCCCTCAAACAGTAAAGGATACAAAGAAAAGAAATACACTCTTTGCCTTTTACAATATGGTCGGAACATTTGCGATGTCGGCAGGCGTTCTAGTTTCGGGCTTACCAGAAATTATTCAACATCAATATGGATTGAACCAAATTGACTCTATTAGACTACTCTTCCTCGCATATAGCATTTTAGGGATAGGCGTGTTGGGAATTTACCTTTCACTATCCAAAAGGGTAGAGATAATGCAGGGAAGAGAAGGAGGAGGAGAAGACCAAGATGAGAAAAGAATACCAAAACCTTTAACACAAACTCTATCACCAACATCAAAAAAAATTGTCGCTAAATTATCGGGTCTTTTTGCTATTGACTCTTTCGGCGGTGGCTTTGTTATACAAAGCATTGTGTCACTTTGGTTTTTTACAAAATTTGGAGCAGATTTGACTTTGTTATCTTATATATTCTCAATTGCGGGAGTTCTTACTGCATTTTCATTTCTTGCATCAGCTAAAATTGCAGATAGAATAGGTTTGATTAATACAATGGTCTTCACCCATTTACCCTCTAACATTCTATTAATACTTGTTGCATTTTCTCCTACTCTTCCAATAGCCATAGCGTTCTATCTCGCCAGAATGGCTCTATCACAAATGGATGTTCCTACAAGACAATCATATATTGTTGCAGTGGTTAAGGAGGATGAAAGGACTGCAGCAGCTGGAATAACAAACATATCTAGGAATATCACGCAAGCTATATCTCCATCAATAGCAGGTTCAATATTGCAATCTGTATCGCTATTGTTTGCACCGTTCCTATTGGGAGGATTATTAAAAATTGTATACGACATAGCATTATATTTACAGTTTAAACGGGATGATATTAAGGACTAATTAAGGGGGTCTTTCACAGGGCATTCTGACGTAGCCTCATCGAAACGAACGGACATCTCGTTTGGTCCAACGTCAGACAATCATTCTCTCCATTACTTGATCACATGATTTTGCTGTTGTTGGTTGGCTAGATCTATTTGTCCCTGCTTAAAACCCAAACAATAGTTATCGACTTCTGTCTTATCGGCATTAGCCAACGGTGGACAATCGTCCAGGCCTTAATTCCCTGCTCCACACCCAAAGTCATAACAAGATACATACCCATGCTGATCGCAACGTGATTGCCGAACTGTCATGGAAGTGTTTGTCGGTGGTGCAACAGGACAAAATCCATTGACAATTGGTCCACCACAGTAAGTTACACCTTGACAGTTACCATTCACGTCAGCGCCATGGGTACATCCTCCAATTTCTGGGCCAACACAAGTTCCATTACCAACCGGACTAGAACCATCAGGGCATATTGCATAATGACTTCGCTTGATGCAGGTACAGGTACAGGCACGGCTCTAGGTTCTTCCCCATCTGTCCGTTCGTTGCATCACTTAATGCTTGATCACGTTTTAGTGGATTCTTTTTTTCTATACCCACGTACATATTAAATGCAAATACTTTATAGCAATTAGATTTCACCAGCTACCAAAAAATGTGGAAAGTATGCCTTTTCTTTCAATACAAGTCAAGCTAGTCGAAAATGGTAGACAATAAACCAACATTCTGATGAGTTGATGTTGTAATATCTTCACCGAAAGAGGGGATGAAAACTTTAAGCGGCTTAAGGCTAAATTAAAAAAATTAATTGTTTGTTACTATACACCAATATAGCAACAAGAGTTTTTTACTTTTTACCCGGTGATATCAGATTACCGAGGCCCTTAAGACCGCCACCAACCGCTTGGCCGAGCTTAGTTACAGCGTTTGACATATTACCAGCTATTGCGTTACCTGCTTTTGACATATTACCAGCTGTTGCGTTACCTGCTTTTGACATATTACCAGCTG
>WJXE01000074.1 GCA_009665115.1 Nitrosopumilales archaeon | reverse complement strand
GGAGTATACTTCATATCAGCTGCAGCATATCTATCCTTACCAACGATTGTCAGAATCTTTCACACAAATTCTGACAAACCATGACGAATTTTCTAGGAAAGGAAAATCATGGATCGCTAAAAGGGCTAGATCTACTAACTAAGAGGGATGGTCGTAGTGGAATAATCGGCCAAACTTGTAAACGTATATGGTCTTAGGCTATTAATCACTCGTTTAACAATTGCTTAACTGCGCCTTCAAGAAAGCCATTTGGACCAAAAGTGGTCTGTCGCAATACGCCTTTCTTATCAATTAGGATAGCTGACGGTGTCCCACGTAGGCCATACTCCTCAAAAGTCCTTGCTGAAAATTGTTTTAGCTTTAGATACTGTTTTACCTGCTCGTACATTGACTCCCTTTCCTTTTCGATATAGGATCTGAAATCTGGAAAATTAGCTTCAATGAAATCCATGACTTTATCATGAGTCAATGGGCCAAACTTCAACAACGTGTCCATTCCTATCGGGAATGGAATTTTGTAACTTAGCTTATTCCCTGGTCGCAAGCGCCCATACTCTGCTAAAACCTTCCTTGTTTCTCCAATTACTTCACCGGAAGTTAGCAGAAGCTTGAGGTTATCTAATGTATTCTTGTCAAAGTCTTCGAAAGCCGTGGCCACTCCTAATACCCTTAGACCGTCATGATAATATTTAATATGCAGGTCAATTGCTTGCGGAATGCCATTTGTGAAACAGCCTGGACAATTAACTTGGAATACTTCAACAAGGACCACATTTCCCATTTCTTTGTCTATATTGGTAGATCTTCCTTGTATCCATTCGGCAACAGCCAGATTAGGAGCTTTTTCTCCTATTCGTGCAGATATATGCAATATAGACATAATTTCAGGAAAATCTAATTTAAACCAATAGTAAATACTAAATCGGATATTTGCAGGCTACTGCGGTCGCATCAATCATATTTTATATTAGGCAGTGTCTAATGACTAAAAATTAGTATGGCTTTATGCGGTTGCCGATGTATCAAATGTAAGAATCAACATCTGGAAAGCTTTAGGTTTGTTGCCAGTGACGGATTCGATGACATGCATCATACTTGCCTGTCATGTAACACACACTTTAGTCATGTAGACGGAGAAACATACAATACCTGCCAAAGGTGCCACTATATTCAATCCTGAGAATTCCCCCTCATTTTTTTCGTTTCAATCTCTCTCGTTTGCTCCTAAACTCCAAGACCGCCGTTTGTCTCCGATTCAGAGACTTATGAGACGCTATGTTAAAGTATTTGCCATGAGGCAATATCACAATTTATTATCATCTTTATTATGGCGGCGTTTGCAACAGGATTTTCTGTATCTATTTGATCAATCAGCAGGTAAAAACTCTCGGCGACAATGCCTACTTCGATTTAGGTGGAGTGCAAGAGTTATCGCCGGTTTCACGGATACAATCTGTAACAACCAGTTTTATGTCCTGGAATTTTGCCTTACCTTGTGGAATTTTTCTTGCTGATTGCATAGTCTTTAACCGCTTTTCCATTTGGTCTCTGTGATCTTGGCAGACCACAGCAATCATGAACTCTTCACTATTATCTCCTATTGAGACAATATATGACGGAGGCAATGGACAATCAACGTCTTTATCTCTAAATGAACATGTCTTTGGTAATGCCATACTAAAGTCAGCGCTGCAATCTAATATATCAGTTGCATTCATTACCAAGCATTTTAGCATACAATAAAGTGCGACGATATTGTGTTCTTGCCTTAATAGTAGAATTGGAACAAAATGGGTTTTCAGTAGATGCGTATGATCTTCAAATAGTTCTGCAAGATAGTTATCGATCTAGGCTTCTGGCTACGTGATCTTGTCATCAGGAAGACGTGCAAACGCATGGTGCACGATTCTAATTTTATGAATGAAAATAGGGATAATATCTGTTACTACTACCGAATTGGTTAAGATAATAGCTGCTGATTTCTTTTATCTTGTTCTTTGCAAATGAATTTTTGAATTACTTTTTAGTTGATCTATAGTACTTTCTATCAGGAACAAAGGCCTTACATTGACATTTATAAATTAAACATTTCATCTTGTCACTAGTGGCAGTTCTATCGTGGTCAATCTTTTGATGTTCACACTTTAGACATCTGAGAAGTAGATCGGATTCAATATTCATTGTTATTTACATTGTTACAGCCCATGTTTTATCTGTTTATCGTAGAGTAGTGGATCCGTGATTTCATTTTCCAATTGGACCAGATAGATTCTCTAAAGTATATTGCTTACATGTTCATTGAGATGGTCAGAATCGATAAAACAACTATTATACTACAAAGATTTTACTTAATAATTGACCTTAAATTACATCCTGAATAGTACTGGAGCCAGACGCAAATAAATGTGTGACGTTGTCTGATCTAAAAGGTACCCCTAGTAGAAGTAGCATTTTCGTTGGCTGGTATATAGTGTTTCTCGAGTTCATCTAATCTTCCAATAGAGCCTACATTATTTTGAGTGCTGGAATATGACGAGTCAAGTCGAATTTTTTGTAAAAATGAGAGAACTTCTTCATTCGTTACGCCATGCTTCACATCATAGTTTATTTGTCTGCAACAATGTGTTATTGTCCCGTATCGCTTGTGTTGTCTTCGTTGCCAGCTAGATGCGTTCTCTGATAATCCTGATACAAACTTTACAATTGTCTTTTCCATGTGTTCTACATGCCATTCCCTCATCGGAAAACTGTTATTCGCCAAAAAAGATCACATTTTATGATATGGAGTTACATATATTGCATTCTCTGAAGAAGGATTTAATGTCTAGAGACGATTACTTCTTCTAACTACGTATGTTGACTTTTATCGGTTCTACATATCTACAGGCGTGCCTACGTCTTGACTTTGCTAACGCAACGAATACAGTGTTAGCCTGTACGTATGTCTGTCTGGCTGTATCCTGTCGGCATTATTCAGCTAGAAAAAGTATTCGTTATGGATACTAGCGTTTCCGATGTCAGAGCGAGATGAGCTTAGGTGGTTCAAGATTTATCAGAGGGCACAGCTCTAGCCAGGTTTACTTCCGTAATCCATTCACATTTTACTCCAGCTTTATTATGATGATTTTCAACAGCTGCGACATCAGGGGCATCCAGTATGCAAAAGCAAACATTTGCCTCCTTATTATACAACAAATTTACATGACTGACGCCGAACTCATCTACAGGAGCATTACAAAGCTCCTTTAAATGCTCTTCTGTGAAAGGGACCTTATGGACATCCAGAAATACGGGCAACTAGTCAAATAAAAAACATCTCACTTTTAAACATTTATCCTTCCAAAAAAAATCATAATTCTTTTTTTTCATTCAGTATATATAATAAAAAATTCTCGAGAATCGAGAATATCAAGACTGACTTTAAATATCTTGACACCGATTATTAACTGGCTGACTTTGCCGACAGATTGGCATCCCGCTCAAATTGAAATCCAGTATGCTAACGAAGATATAGCAAAACTACCATTAGAAATAATTTCAAATATAAACGAAAGATTCGATTGTTGTATTGACCAAAATGGAGTGGCTTTATTAATGGAAAATGAAAAGTTATGGAATGCCATAAAGGTTCTCAAAGATAAAGGAATAAGAGTGAGGTTCGTTACTGCCCTCAATGAAGGAAATATATCTTTTTGCAGACAAATGATGAGATGCGGAGAGGTTTTCCATAATGACAAAATTAAAGGCAATTTTCAGATAGCAGATGGAATTAGTTATCTATGTTATATTATAGAGAATGAAGGGAAAATTACAGAAAGACAACAACTCTTCCATACTAATACCAAATCATTTGTAGATATACAGCAATATCTATTTGATAACCTTTGTAATAATGCGACTCCTGCAAAAGAGAAAATCAAGGAAATTGGAAGAGGAACTAGAAGTGAATTCGCAGATACCATTAATGAACCTGCAGAAATAAGAAAAATTGTCACCAATCTACTAATGTCAGCAAGAGATGAAATCCTTTTACTATTTTCCACCGCTCACTCGTTTTATCGGGCGAAGTATGGTGGTATGTTAAACTTATTATCGCAAGTCCCAAAAGATGTAAGTGTCAAGGTGTTGATCCAAGCAGGTGACGATGTTGCTAAGGACATCATTCAAGAAGAACTTAGGCAAAGTCATGGACAGTTACATGTTCAATACATTACAAAACCCTTACAAACCAAGATCGTGACTCTAGTTGTTGATCAAGCAACTTCTGTGGCTATAGAAGTAAACGATGATGCAAAGAAAACCTTTGAGGAAGCATCAGGATCTGCCATCTATTCAAATAGTGAATTGACAGTCTCTTCTTGCATATCTATATTTGAAACACTTTGGATACGATCTGAATTTGACAAGCAAAATAAGATAAAACAAGCATATTTTCAAATGTTTAAGGGACTTGAACTCAAGGATGAATTTTATTCGCGTCGATGGTCATCTGAACAACAGAAAGAAAAATAAAAGCTTCATTTTCTGTCAACCTTGGTAATCTGGTTGCAAAAGCAAAAGAGGCTATTGATTCAATTTTTTTACGTACTGGAGCGTTTTACTTTTCTTATTCGATTCCGTGTAAATCCACATAAGAGTAGTTATTGTATAAGTCGGAATGAAATCGCCTATGAAAGGTATGAATTTAATTAAATTTATTGCAGCTGATCTTTTATTTCTTGTTATTGCAAATAATAAGCCAGTTATAATGGCATTAGGTATGTCACCTATTGGCGGGATGCTTAGAATTGGTCCCTCAATAAAGTCCAAGGCATCAGCTATTACAGATATCCCAAGAGCGGGAAGAGCTCGCCATACGAAGGAGATTTTTTCTACATTTTGCCTTTGCATGATTTATCAATGAACAATATGTATTATATATGTATCACTAGTGATATTCTATTGTCTCACTAGCGATATCTCTTGAATCACTAGTGACAAATGTTACTTCTCTGGCTAAAAATGCATATCTCTGGCGAAATATAAAGCAGGAAAAGTTACTCTTGGCAACGCACGAGATGATAATGTAACATAAGCACACAATTCAAACTTTGCTAATGCTACACACAAATGAGTCTATATTTTCGTAACATGTTTTTTATATCCGGAGCCATCGTTTCTCTCAATAGAGAAAGAGAGTGAAATATACTTATCATGATTGTCGTCACTAAAGTGGAACCTGAATATGCCCTCAGAAATCAACTGATTGGAATTAGGCTCAATTTGGAAAATAGGGGAGTTGAGGAGAAAAGAGCCGAAATTTTAGTGTATATTTCGGAAAAAAGTCAACGTGTTGCAAATAACATATTCGATAAGAGAGACAGTCTTAATACACTTACAACAGAAGTAATTAGTGCAGATAAGTCTGCTAGTGTATATGTACCATTAAAAAATGGAATATTGGTTGACCGTGGAGTTATATCCTATACTATCGAAATAAAACAACTTTAGTAAAGGGGGATCCCCCTCTATAGAAAAGGTAAACAGGTTTTATATTCAATACTCCGATGGAAGCGCTGCTATCCGTGGCGGTAGTATAAGTTATACTGGTCTAACAGGGACGGGATCAGATACCGGTTCGACATCATTATCAACATCTACCAGTCATCATCATAAAAATAACCGAACCTGAAAGTAGATCTTAACTTTTTCTTCTCTGCGGTAGTTTGCCACAAAGAAATAGGCTAAGAAATAAAACTTTGACAATTTCACCGAGTGACCGATTGTAATTTCACTAAGTGACACCTTCTACATTGCATATAAACCAAGTTAAAGATCCAAGGTACGCAATGACAGATAGACTTTTATCAACTGGAAATATTGCTTAGAATACTTCGATATATTGTTGAAATTTACTGTTTATATTGATTCTCGAATGCCTAGAAAACTCACATCCAACAGGTAATAACAAGATTAAGGATTGCATCAATGCTAAATGCAATGATGAGAACAATAACAGACGAGTAATAGCACTACAGATGCTTTACTGTTCAATAGAAAGAGAGAAACCGCGGCAGAAGGATTAGCACGTGAGTGTTCTAGAGCATTCACAAGAATTTCGAGAGAATGATAATTCGTTAACTATTGCTAATTTTATAATTGCTCTAACGGTTATAGCCCCTTAGGGTTACGGATTGGATTATAAGGAGTGGAAAAAATGTTTGATCACAAGAAGTACATAGTAACAGTATAAGACATAATACTGAAAACTTAATCTAATCTGAGAACGGGTTAGTCGATTCAATTAATTATCTCCAAAATGCTATTGTCTAGCAATAACTTAACCTTCAACAATTTTCTAACCGAATCTCTTGGTGTTTGAGTTTGAAATAATTTCTCCCGTAGTGCTATCGAGGAAATAATCATCGCTCTTGTATTTTACTTCCCATGCAAAATAATTTCCTGTCGTTATTGTTGGGGCGGTCTTGCCAATATATTTTCCGATTGAATTAGAATTTATATTAGATCCGAAAATGCTGCCATCACCTTTGATATATACATAACTAGTTGAGAAATCATTTACATCATAATTGGTAAGGTTCAATGTATGTGCTACAATGGATACCGCTTCTTCACTTGATATTGGTGCAGAAAAGAATGTAGGAAGGAATAGCGAATATTCCAATCCTAGATATACAACAACTGTTGCAACTATCGCAACTGCAATAACAATAAGTATTTTCTTGTCCACTATTTTCATTTAGTTTTTAATCCCTTTAATATCATATCTTAGTCCTATTCCTCATACCTGGACAATATTATAATGCTGGTATTCCTGTTAATAACTAATTGATATTATATCATCTTCGGAACGTCTCGAGACACCAAGACTCAGTAGAGATACCTCCTTGTTTGACTGAAAGTATGAAACGTTCTAGGCCAATGCTTGCTATTATCACCACTGTATTCTTTGCAACGTTTTCCAACACAGTCCAAAGTCCTTCCAGAGTCAATATTAAGATCATTGTACCTACTGTGTGCTGGAAATTCACTTCTCCTTATCTGAACCAGAAACTCTACGAGTACAATACTTGTACTCGTCAGCCCGATATACAAAACAATGACCCTCGTCTCCTCGAATAAACAGTTTAACAGGATCAGCATCAAAGTCTACATCATGAACTCTAATGGATAATGCTTCTAATGCTACAAATCTACCAGCTTCAAAAAGCATAACGTATGTCTTCAGTCTTATATCACCAAGCATCCAATATCTCTACAATGTCTTCTTTACTTAATGCTTCTTTTCTTGCTCCATTAGATAACCCACTTTACTCGAGAATAGTGTCTACTCTTTCATTTTGAATTGTGTATGGCTTAAGGAATATTGAGATTCTAAATGCATTGAAATCTTGGAATACAATCTTTAATAGGAGCAACCCATAGCCTAACTTCAATTGAAATCCATAGCAGCACCGAGAACATACAACAATACAAAAGATTGGAAAAACCCGTAACCAGTAATCTTAATGAAAGTTCGAGACTGGGTCTATACCTGACCCCTAATGTTGACTTCGCGGGTATGCGACATTAAGATGAGAAGAGTCCCATTCATACTAGACTTATAACGGCGAATTAGAGCCCATAAAGGCAACATGTTCTTCGTGGCTGGTAACCGATGTAGAATTCACTTTGCAATTAACCTTTGACTGCTTGCGCACGAACCAGTGTTTACATCTCAGCTTAACAAATCAGCACTTCTCGCTTTCAATTGGCCAAAGTACCTCACAACGACAAACCGTAACGCAGGGTGTTTGTTAAATCTTGATTTTGATCCTATCTCCATCGAGTCTTGTTTCATAAGTTGTTTGATCATATGTCTTAATGTGAGCCATAAGTTGACCCACATTTTCGAAAAATTTTTGCCAACTTTGTGATAATGGTTCCATCCCTTGAGATGGAGTTAAAATTGGCTCAGTAAGCTTCTTTCCTGTGATAACGTCGAACTTTGCACCATGAAATGGGCACGTCAGAGTGTTTCCT
>WJXE01000073.1 GCA_009665115.1 Nitrosopumilales archaeon | reverse complement strand
GAATATTTGTGTGTGTGGTCGAAGATCCTGCATGATGTGTTGTTGAAGATCCTGCATGATGTGTTGTTGAAGATCCTGCATGATGTGTTGTTGAAGTCGAGCCTGACCCACTACCACTGCCAGCATTGCCTGGTGAATTATTGGCATTTCCGATAATGGAAAGTGAACTAGCGGAACCGCGGGAGAATTGCAAATAGCAATTCATGACTTCGGCCTTAGTGAGCTGTCCAGAGCCATGTCCTGCAGCCGACTCACATGCTAAGAGATTGTCCATGTTTGGATTGGCGTTACTTATTGTCGATGGTGTATTATTATTGGTGCTGTCAGTAGCGCTGATGCTACTACTACTGTTTCCACTACCAGTGCTGCTAGTTTTGCCATTGCTTTTGCCGCTGTGATGGGATATACTTGTTTTTGCAGCGAATACTGAACCTGTGATTGTGTTTGATGTTAGGAGCATTAGTGTTGTTGCTGCTACTACCATGATGACGAATATAGTCGATGTTCCTCTTGTACTTATGTACATGTACTCGTCATACCAGAGATATCCTTTATACGAACTTAGAATAACTTCATTATAACTAAGTCTATAACTATTCTTTATTTGATTTTTGACGAAGAACTGTATTATTAGATGGTGTAATTATGCGTGGATATTCTATTCAGGAAGAGACGTATTTTATGTACATGAGAGTGTATTATACGACTAAATGCTAGAGTTGCAACCTGAAGAATTTATGTCAAGAATCTTGATTAGTCGTAAATGTTATATCACCTTTACGTGGAGGAGTTTTTTGATTTCATCTGAAAGAGACCTTTGGTTGATGTAAGAACTAGAAACAAAGAAGTTACAGTGGTGATCTAAAATATCAAAGTAAATCCTTACGATTATTCAGTAAAAGTAACAACAGCTGCTGTAGCAAATACAGGAATAACTTATCTGGTTTCGTAGAAGAGGATTTTAGTAGAGGTGACACTTGTACGGATCTTTTTCTACAAGAAATTTAGACAGAAAGATATTGTCGTTACTGTTGTTATTGACAAGTTCTAATCGGACTTGATAGAAGTATGCTTTACAACAACTATAAGAAATTTAGCCCAAAGTCTGAAGATAAGAATCATTCGGAGATGTATTTTGGGCGCCCGTCGTTCTCGTTGGAGATTAGGAATAACAATAAAGACTGTTTCAGAAGGTCATAGTATAATATATGAGCTCTCTCCGATCCATCCGCTGCAATAGTGGAATGTGCTTACTTTAAAATGATTCGTGGCGCTGACGGTCTTTTCTTTATACTGCCAACAAGTACAATAGATACGACCGAGAGCAATGCCGCTGTAAGAAATATTAAATTATATGATTGAGGGGCTGGAAATGAAGAACCACTGATGCCTTTAACGAACGCTTGATTTGCTTGCATAATTATTCCGGCTATGACCGGCCCAACTGAAGTTCCGATTAAATAAAGAAGAGTGGTCATTCCAAGCGATATTCCATTTGACTGTTTTGGAGTAGATACTAAGATGATATTGATACTACCGATTTGTGTTAATGATAGTCCAGTTGCTATTACCGCAAGGGAGATTGTTATTAAAAATTCTGTTGAATGTAACACAAACAGCAAAAAGAACCCCGCAATGGATATTATAATGCCTGAAATGGTAGGAGTTTGATTACCAAACTTTGATACTATGAAACCGGAAGCAACGGATACTATTAATGATATAGCCATGTATGGCAATTGAACATTTGCGATACTCAATGCATTTCCTCCAAATCCTAACGGTTGTGGACTTTGTATTAGTATGGGTATGGTCTGGTACACCACCATTAAAGCAGTAATCCCAACTACCATGTTTATAATATTCGCAGGAAGTAGAATTTTATTTACCAATAGCTTGAGATCGATTAATGGAGAATCTGCCCTTCTCTCTATCATAATAAAAAATGACAGCGAAATAATTGCTGCAGCTCCGAAACCAATCACAATCGGTAGGTTGGCAGAGGCTACTGCATTAATTGTTTGTATGAATTGTAATGCAACTAGAAATGAGATTACTGTGATAGACAGTGTTATTGCACCCATAATATCTATAGTGGACTTGTTTTCGTTTATATTGGTGCTACTACTATCATATTCTGTTGTTGTATTACTACTTTCTGAGAGTAGTATATCCTTTCTCACATGAATAAACCTACAACAAAATTCAGTATTCTTGTCAGATATTCGGCCTGTTCCTTTGTCCATCTCGATATGAATAAATCTACTAATTGCTACAAATAATAGAATTGCTATTGGTAGAACCAGTAAGAAAGTAGCATGCCATCCAAAATTATTGATTATAGTTCCACCTATCGCTACCCCTATTACTGCTCCAGCAGAAAACATGGAACTAAATATTCCTTGAGCGACTGCAAGTTTTTCTGACGCGAATTTATCCCTTATGATACCGAAAGAAATAGCAAACATCGATGCACCAACACCTTGCATTATTCTTGCAATAATCATAACTGTGAAATTTGTAGATATAGCAGCCACAGAAATACCAATGGTATAAATTCCCACGATTATGAGCAACATCTTCTTCTTACCATACATATCTGATAACCTTCCAGCAATAGGAGTCATAACAGCTCCCGTAATTAAGAAGGATGCAAGTATCCAAGAAGAAGTATTATAAGCTATCTTAAAATCCTTGATAATGTCTGGAATAGCAGGCAGTATCATTGTATCCGCGAACATGGCCATAAGACCCACACAACTTAAGATTGCCAGTGTTATCCATGGAGATCTAGAAATTTTTCCACCGGTTTGACTATTTATAGTCGGTCTATTCACATTGTTGATCCCTCACTGCCAATCATTATAGTTTTATGTATGGATTATCATAGCGAGTCAACCTAATGACCACACGAGCGATCTGAATCCAAAGATGCAGGAGCAAAAAGTAGGGATTATATCGTAAACGGTATGGGATGTTCGCTTTTATATCATAGTGGAACGTGGATTATTCAACAATAGCCTAGAGGATATTGAGGACGGACATTTAGCACAATTCTCGTATTTTCCGACATTCCTCTGCTCGGATTTCCGACCTAGCTATCACTATCACAATCGCATTCTTCACATACCACTTTATCATGCTGCAGCTCTTCATCACGGCCAATAACATGATGTATATCTTCAGCATGACCACATCTACTGCATACCATTGAGTCGGTGTCGCAATGGTAATATTAATACTAAAAGGCACTTTACCGCCCCCAATGCTAACATAAATATCAAACCCTGTTTAGCCTGGGTTTTAACTCCGTATTTATATTATCGATTACCTAAAAGGTCAGCCTTAATCTTCTAATGCCGTTATTCGTTGTTCCAAATATGCTATATAATGAACTATTTTGGCGTTACCATCAAGCATCTCATGTTGACCGATTAAATGTTTTTCAAATTCTTCTATCCCATTTGAAATCACCTTACAAATACTGCATTTTATCATACTTTGATCTACCAATCCTAACTTAAATATCAAACTGTGTTAACCTTGGCTTTAATACACTCTTGGAGTTTTGCATAATAGTTTTGGTGATGTTCTATACAATTCAATTTGTGTGGATGTCTCGGATGGTGTCATATGCATCCTCTAAGAAGGATATAAAGTGCAGAAAATACCGTGCAGTCACCCACCTGTTATCTGAACGATGCTCGAATCGTCAGACTCAAGTTTCTTATCTACAGCTGGTAATCATAACCTCAGTTGTAGTTGGATTCATTGGAGTGATTTCATCGTCACGGTCAATATGTAGCCGGTACCTTGCCAAATAATACACTTGTGTACTTCTTTGTACAATGCTATTGCTTCATCTCAGTAAGCCTGAAGGGCTTCTGACTACCACCATTGAAAGTACTTTCTAGGTCTGAGCATCAGTTACCGTATTATAGGAGATACTAGTTTTCAGATTCGTCTACCTGTCATCAGTCTAAAGTTATTCGGCAGACAAGACTGGCTAGATAATGAGAGCTCATTACCTTTCTTGGGCCGTGGGCCTTATTAATATCTCATTGACATTAACATGATTTGGTGCTTGTATTGCATATAAGACCGCATTTGCTATGTCGTCTGACCCTAATGTTTCCATATTCTTAGAAGCTTGTATAAATCCTGCCATGGATTCATCTGTTATTGATTCCAATAGTTCTGTTGAAACTGCTCCAGGTTCCACGCATGTAACTCGTATGTTATACCTTGGGCTTAATTCCTTTCTTAATCCTTCGCTAAATGCCGTAATGGCATGTTTTGTCGCACAGTAGACACTTCCTCCAGCAAATATTATTCTCCCTGCAACCGAAGAGACGTTCACTATATGTCCTGATTTTTTATCTAACATATATGGAATTACTGCAGAAGTGCAGTATAGGACTCCTTTGATATTTACATCAATCATCCGCTCCCATTCTTCCACTTTCCTATTTGCGAAATAACTTAGCGGCATTAGGCCAGCGTTGTTAATTAGAATATCAACTTTTCCCCATTTTCTAACTACAGCGTCAGCGAACGAATCACAATCCGATTTAGTGGTAACATCAAGTTTTTGAATAAAAATTTCTCCTCCATTATTTTTGATAATTTGCTTTTCTAGCTCTTGTAGTCTATCTATGCGCCTAGCTCCCACTGCTACTCTTACACCAGCTTTTGATAGTGCTAAAGAAGTAGCATACCCTATACCACTACTTGCTCCCGTGACTATTGCAACTTTATTTTCCAACATTTTAACAACATGTTAATATGATAAAACAACCCACTTATGAATATAGAGTGCAATTTTGATACAAAGATAGCCGTAGAACGCCAAAGATCATTCAAGGACTTTACTATAGAAGACATAGATCATTCAAGGACTTTACTATAGAAGACATATTATCATTTTTGGATCGTTTCCGTAGAGCAGAAAGTGTTGACCCCTTGCATAAATGGATATGCACATATAATAACTACAGGATGCATTTATCTCCGTTCTTCAAATGGTTGTATTATCTTGATATCGAACCAAATACAAGACAAAAACCGCATGTAATCGAGTCTCTCTCAAAGAGGAATGGTAAGGGCCTCTCAATAGCAGCCAGACATTGCAAGCTGAATGGACTACTCAATCCAATAAGCGTAGCTGGTTCATATCCACTAGTAGAAGTGGAGTACAAAGACAGACAGACAAAGAAAGGTTATCCTTACAACACAAGGTAAAAGTACATTAAGAATATTGGGGGAATGGTTCACCTCATCTACAAATGAAATGTTATCACCGCATAACCGATGTTTCTATAGGTTGTAGTAAATGATAGGCCGCATTTCTAAAGTTGTCTTCTATCTGAAAACTTTGGTTGACCAATGTTGCGTAGTAATCTATTGCATTCAATAGATTATAATAAAGACACATATAGAGATAGGTTGTCTTCAGTCTGCTTCCATAGATCTGGAATGATTGATTATGTGTTTGAAAACAGGCCTTGATAAACTTTAGCTTTTATCATTCTCGGTTGCGTAGTCCCACTGTACGACAATATGTAGCCATAACCGGATAGAATCAGGTGATGTTTAACAGCTCTTTTTATTATCCATCCAATTTAGAAGTAATTTAGAAGGAACACCTCGTTAATCCTCGCTATACAGGATAGATAGATCAATAGGTAGGTAGATAAATCGTCATTATCTAGCTATCTTCTATGCGCCCGCCTTCTAGCCTCTCTACGCAAATACTTTTCTAGCTCTTCTGGAGACAGAGTTCTTAGTTGATTGGTATTTAAGTCAAGGCCAAATTCTGTCACTCCGGCTCCAGAAAGGTCTTCGTCATAGTCTCTATCCTCTCCTTCTTTTCCTTCCTTGTCCAAGTAACCGGACTCTTTTCTTTTTCTCATTGCTTATTTTTGACTTGACCTTATGTCTATTTTAATTACAGTGAAATCCTCTTTCCCCGATCATGCACACTCTTTGCACAGTTCTATTTGGAATCTAAAATTTCACATATTCTTAAAGCAAAGTAGAAAGGAGTCTAGACTTCTTATTAAGTATCCAATAGTGTGGCAATTAACAAATAAAATTAGGGATTTAGAGCACTATCAGGTGATATGCTACGTCGATGGCAAAGTTTGTAGTAGCGGTGGTTGGATTACCAGGAGTCAATCCACTAAGCTGCAATTCATGTTTCCCAGGGGAGAGAGGCTGCAAGAAAACCCAGCAGCCATCAGGCCCTAATGACCTGAGGGCGCAAATTCGATTGCGGATGTGGGATACGGCTTTGAATGCAAGATAAGTTGTTATTCTCTTAACGATTAAGTAATTAATTATTGATTAACAATTAAAGCACTTTCATTAGTACTATGCTAAAGTCAAGATCATTTTTTATAAATAGTCCTTGAATCGATTTAGTCATTTAAAAATTTCTTCGAGATCAAAAACTATATCCATGTCGCAACATTATTCTATCAAATTGCAAAAGTTCGATTTAATTGTCATAGGAGCTGGCTCTGGGTTAGAGGTAGCCAATGCTGCTTATCAACATGGTCTTAGAGTTGCAGTTGTTGAAAAAGACAGAATGGGGGGAACATGCCTTAACAATGGCTGCATACCATCTAAGCTACTAATTCATAGTGCTGACATCGCAGAAACAATTAAGCGGGCTGATCTATTTGGAATAAAGGTTGATCGATATGCGATAGAATTTGAAAAAATAGTTCAGAGAGTAAACAGCATAACTGATTCTGATTCAGACGGAATCAGAAACGCATTTGAAGGTGTCGATAATCCTAAGCTGTTTCCAAAAGAGTGCAAATTCATTGGACCGAAAACGATTACATTAGTGGGAGATGATAGTCAAGATATCATAACAGCAGAAAAAATATTGATTGCCTCGGGTGCTCGGCCCAGAATCCCAAACATTAAAGGTCTTGAAGGAACTGGCTATTTGACTAGCGAGGAAGCATTACGGCTTAAAAAACAGCCTCATACCCTTACAATTATCGGCGGCGGTTACATAGCCTGTGAATTGGCTCACTTTTTTGGAGCTTTGGGAACAAAGATAAACATCATACAACGGAAAAACGTCCTCATCCCAAATGAAGACGAGGAGGTTTCACAGAAATTTACAGAGATATTTTCAAAAAAATATAATGTATACGTAGATTATGAAACAGAATACGTATCTAGAGAAAATGAGCCTAATAGTGGTAGTAAATTCCACGTAATAGCAAAGAAAGACACGTCTGGAAACTCTATAGAACTTGTATCAGATCAGCTGCTAATTGCTGCAGGGAGAATTCCAAATTCGGACACTCTAGACCTTGAAAAAACTGGTGTTAGGGTTGGTGAAAAAGGTTACATTAAAACAGATAGATATCTAGAAACTGATGTCAATGGAATATTTGCACTCGGTGATATTATCGGTCGGTACTTATTCAAACACAATGCCAACCACGAAGCCCGATATGTAGCCAACAATATTCTACACCCGGATAAAAAAGTTCCCGTCAATTACGCAGCAATGCCACACGCGATCTTCAGTTCTCCTCAGGTCGCAGGAGTAGGTTTCACAGAGCACGAGCTAAAGAAAGAAGGTTTAGAATATCAAAAGTCTGTCTATTCCTACATAAATACAGCAATGGGACATGCGCTTGAAGATCGAGATGGTTTTGTAAAGTTTCTTGCAGATAAAACGAACGGAAAAATTCTTGGTTGCCATATTATTGGAAGTGAGGCGTCAATTCTTATTCATGAAGTTTTAGTAGCCATGAGAGCCGATGATAACGGCGGTACCATAGACAATATTACAAAAACTGTTCATATTCATCCTGCATTATCTGAAGTAGTTGCTAGGGCAGCTGCTGGCATACTAAGAAAATAGACATTACTAAAAACTTCTCATTCTATGTAGTTTTCATCCTATGAAATTGATACTAAAAACTCAATGTGTATGCCATGAGGATCTTCTGAGGGAGGTACGAATGTATGTAGCGTTACGGCCAATAATAAGAACTACAAACCTAACTCCGACGGCAATAGTGAAATTATTGTCA
>WJXE01000072.1 GCA_009665115.1 Nitrosopumilales archaeon | reverse complement strand
TAGTAAGATAATAGAGTAACAAGAGAGCAGAAATGAAAGGAAGGTATAGGTACAGGAACAAGAAAAACATCGATCATAAATTCCGTAGAACTGCTCAATCGACAGTGGTGTTGAAACCCGATTATACCGTCAATCAAACATAGAAAGCATTGTCAAAGGCATGGCCTGGCTACACTATTGCAAAGAATGAAGGAGAAGACGACAGAATGGTATATTATGCAGCGGTGATTCAGAAATTACGAATCTTTCACATCTAGATATTGATGAAGCCATACAAAACGAACAATCCAACAGGAAAAAGAATTTAGAAAATGACAATAACCATAAGGAAAAGTCCAGAGCCTCAGAGGCAAGTCCTTGACTAACTCATCTCCGTGATTCTCCCTTAGGTGTATCCTCATATCAGATTTTATAGGCGGTCTGGGATGTCTCACAGAACTCGCATTTTAACACTAACATCCCATCCAGCACATGCTTCGGGTCATGGATAGGACTCCTTGGGAATACTTGTTCCAACTACCGCGTTAGAGTCTCATTATTCATAAAATTTAGCAAGCAAATTGTCATGTTGTAACATCTCGGTTACCGATAATATACATTGCATGTCCCTTCACTCATTCGGTTTGAATGGATGTTTTTATCTGTGAAACTGAACCTGGGAATGCGATTACATCAGTTCTAAAGTCTGCATTCGTAGATAAGATTTTGAATCTTTGTTATGATTGGACGTATATCTTCATGACATAAAATTTCCCTCTGCAGTACAGCTTTAATCTCTTCCTCTTTTTCCTCCAGCGGCTCGATAAATCCTTGTACGTGCGATAGCTCTCTAATTATTTCTCCGCGCTTAGGAGCAAGAATTACTGCTACCTTACTGTTTACCTTTCTTATTAGCTCCTCTAAAACAGATGGCATAATATACTCCGGTATGTTTACTGAACGATTATAATTACGTGTTCGAAATTTTTTATCCAGTTTATAGATTATAAAATTCCAAAATCTTTGGTTTCCAACTTTGGCGAGCACACTATCAATCTCAATTCTTTTGCTATTAACGAATTGCAGGTAATCGGTTAATGCATAATTTTCGTCGTCCTCAGATTCACAATTACTGTTGGAAGCAATATATTTGAGTGGTTTCATATGATTGTTGTCTGGTTCATACTCTTCCTCGATTTCTGTCGGTGTTAACCCAAAATAATCGAGTGTACCAAAATCAATCCCTAGCCTGTAGATACTCGGTACTTTCTTGGCCAATAGCAAACCAGAGGCATCAAAATCAGTCAATATAGAGACGTTGCATCCATTTTGTCTTGAAAGGTCTGATAAGATTGTAGCATATTCTGTGAGAAAGCCCCTCGTATTAAGGAGTGCAATCCCTTTTTTGTCTGCGAATGGTCCTAATACTTCAGCTACACCTTCCTTTTCTATTATCAATAAATCAGTTCCCATATGCATCAACTGTGGGAGTTCATCTAACCCGACATCATGCCAGCTACCTCTGAAGTAAAGCTGAGCTCTGTCAGCGGCTATTATTCCAAGTTCCTCTCTTTTCATTCCGAGTTTCTCTTCACAGACTTTTCTTATTTGACTCGTTACATAACGCCTAGATACGTTGATGCCTTTTGCGATGAGGATGGGCCTTAATCGGTAAAAAGCGGTGCTCTGAGTCCACCTATCCGTATATTTTACAGCAGGGTTATCTTCTATATTACCTAACCTTTCTTTCAATAACGACGTTAGCAATGCTTCAGCTGTTAAAGGCCTGTTTTCTGAATTGTCGGAACTTGCATCGTTCCTAGTTACGCCACCGGAGCATGCTCTGGAGACTATATCAGCTACCACGCCAGCGAAAGGTTCCAAGTTAATATCTGATTTGCCGTAACTCTTGTAATCAATTCTGGGCGAAATAAGATTGACGAATACAATGCTTCTTCGTTTCCTACACCTTTCCTTGTTATAAGAATAACCATACTTCTCAAGTATTTCAAAGATATTTCCTGCAGTATTTATTTTGCCATTATTTCTGATTTGCCAAATAAAAGTGTCCGGGGGTCCCTTCAGGAATGTGTAATAATGTTGAGGTGATGAATTGATTCCTTCGATATACAGGAAGTCCTGAGGCAGATCTGCAGTCGTAACAACTGCAATTTCAAAGAAAAACGGGAATTCAAAATTTCCATCCGGAGATTTGTAATAACCATGTTTAGATCTGTATTTTACATCATAAACCTTATATCCTAATTCTTCAATCCTTTTCTCAATAGATTCACGTCTGCCTTTAACATCAAATGAGACTTCCACCTTTGTTTTTGGTCTCATGACCTTGCGCAACCTTTCATAAAGTTCATTGATCTTGCCCTGATCTAGTTTCAGTTCGCCGACCGTGGTTAATGATATCATATCTTTTTTTATGTTAGTGCCCTCTCTGAAATTCTTCTTAATTATTTCATATACTGGAGTGTCGTCGTTCTCTCTACTTAGCCCTAGGACAAATCGTCTGAAATCAGAAGGACTGTAGTAGTAGATGCTGCTGAAATTACTCCAATTGCATGCTATATCTGAGGTATTATGTATATCGGAGAGTATGGGGCTGTTTCTGTCTCCTCCTTTATCGAGCTTTAGTTCGAAATGAAAGGATATATGGGCATTAAGTAATGCGTATTCCATTAGAAGTGATTCAATACTTTCTATGTCAAGTGCATCTACTATTGGAATACAGACCTCTAATTCTGTACTGCTAACCTTCTGTGTCCATAATTTTACCTCAACTTGGGAATGTATCGTTTGCCTAACTCTGTCCACAATTATGCAGATGAGATAGCGTTTGTTACCACTTGTTATTATTAGTGGCTTATTCCATCTTTCGATACCGTTTTGCTCTGCTAACGCATAAGGTATGGATACAACTTCCTTGAGCGCGTCTCCTAAAGCACCTCTGCCTATTTTATAGAGGTTTCTTTTGCTACTGTAAAAGCCACCAAAGTCAAAGATCGAATTTATAATATTTTCTGTGAAGACTGAAATTCCGAAATTCAGATTGAGAACCCTTATCTTAAGGTACTTGGATTCTCTCAGAACGAAGACTTGTACCGGAGCTAATTCATTATCCTTCTTATTATTATTTTTAGCTGCGGTATTCTTTTCCACAAAATCTAATGCATTATCGACAAGCTCTTTTACGATGAATATAGCTAATTCGGTCTCCTCCACACCTGTGCGTGTGCTGATACCTGGAATAGTTACATAATCCATAATCCGTTTGTCTGAGGAGAATAGTGGAGCTGTGTTTCTCGATGGTGGCTCGTTTATCGAGGTCTTTCTGGAATTAATTCTGGTACGGTATGGTGTGGGGGTATCGTTTTTGATGTGAGATCTGCCATGGCTTGTCCGTTGCAATAAATCAAGGCCCCCTAGCTGGACGTTCGACTGAGTTAATTTGCCTAGGATCTGTAGCTATAGAAATCCTCATGTTCTTGTAGTTATCTGTAATATGCCAACTGCGATGAATGTCCATCACTGCAGGTACCACAAGATTATAAAATGGGCATTTGGATACACTAGTGTAAGTCAATTGTGCCCTGCTCAGAGAGCCCTAAAATATTACGGAACAAGTGAGCCAACTGCAGAAAATGGTCTAACATATGATACTGCTATTGATATTGCAATCATATCTGAGCTATCTGTCTGTGATTCTCTTAGTTCTGCTGAACTCAAAAGAAGAATAGAAAAAACCCTTGATCGGAGTATATTTCCCAAGACGTATTACAACCATTTGAAAATGCTGGTAAGTGATAACTTATTAAACAGAGATGATTCTGCAGGAATAGGCAAGCTAGTTTTTTATTCATTAACGGAAGAAGCAAAAAAGAGAAAACCATTAAGGCTGTTGAGAACGGATCCAGACTATAGATTAACTAAGCACATGTACTATCATTTACTTTTCCAAGGCATAATTAAAAACAATAGAAATAGAATTTCGATTCAAGATTTTATCAACAGATCTTCTATTTATGGACAAACTTTGAGAGTGGCGTTGACGTTATTGGTGGATAGTGGTTTGCTTTTATCACCGGAAGCTTCTGATCACAAAAGGTATCTACTAGCAGATCCTGCCTTACACAATCTCCTAAGGGATATCGTTGACTTTAGAAAAACCATACAACAAAATGAAGGAAAAAGTGAAAGAAGACAGATAATTGAGGAGTCTGAAATGGTGAATACAAAAAATAAAACTAATAGCAGAATCGTTGCTATTAATGAAATAAAGAAAAAACATGCAAATACACTGAGAGACTACTCATTTCTATCAGACGTTATCCAAATATTTTGCCCCCTCCTCTTTCCAGAGTTACCGTATAGAGAATTAATGAGTTTGTGAGAAAAGGACTCCTGATCAATAAATAACTCAAATAAATAAAAAGCTAATCTAGAAACCAAGAACCTAGTTCCTTATAAAAATAGTATTCATCTTAACCGAAATTCTAATTTTGGAGAGTCATTTTAAGGACTGAAACACCGAAAAGAGGAGAGGGGAGGATCATTGCCCAATTTTTACGAATCCGAATAAGCCATGACTAGCTCGAACTCACAAATAAGTTCAGCAAAGAACCTAACAATTTATTCAAAGGCACGATATGTCAATTTTTCTCTCTACCTTAAAGCAAACCTGGCCATCGGTAACTTTGTGGATCCAATAATAATGAAATTCCAAAAGAAACATCTTACGTTGAAGGAGATGGCAGAAAAATACTAGTCTAGTCATAAAGCAGTAAAGTGATGAAAAGCTGAACTTCTTTGGTACCATAAAAGAACAATCCGAGGAGGAGAATAAGAAGATGTAGCAGATGGCTTAGCCGTGACGACGGCCTAATAAATCCGAACCACTATTCTAGATAATATTTATGCACAATATTTCTGAATCTTGGGTCTACAAATACATTTGAAAGAACGGATATAGTCATGGTTTTGTTTTTATTATTGTGGCATTATCACGTTGTTACGATCAACCTGATAGTAAATAGGAAGCAGCAAATCATATCAGCCAGTTGACTTTGTTAATCGACTCAACCAAAATCTCCGGATAGCAAATAAGTAAAATAAAATAAAATAAAATAACCATTCAAAAATTATCGCCAAAGTTTCGCATATGCTCATCAAGATCCGTTTGCGGATTCCCCTTGTTTGTCTCTTGACTATGTTCCCATTTATGAGTTCGATGATCTACTTTTAGCTGATGCTCTTCTCTGACATGATGAAGTCTATCTTTTTCATGAATGAACTCTTTGCCGCACTCATGACATTTTACAATCGGATGATGGTGTACGTGTCTTGCGTGTTCTATCAGATCTTCATAACTCTCAAATTTTTCGCCACATTGATCACAGACATTCTTGTTATGGTGTAAAAGGTCCATTGATTACTGTTATTGATCTTCTTAGACTATTAAAAGGTATAGAGGAATGTGACCTCTTCGAAGCCACTAAATGAAACCTGCATAGTGCGTTACAAGAAGGATGATTGGTTAGGGGTAGGGATTAACAATTCAATGTCCTGACGCAACGACTGCGGATAAAAAATATTCACGACATTAAAAACTGATATAGTAGTACATGGTGCCAGTCTGACGCCAAATGTTGAAGGATTGATCTGATCGCGGCTGAAATCGAGCACACTTCCCGAAGGATAAAGGTAAATTAATATCTGCAGAGTTTCAAACAAGGCTGTATAATTTGTAATCCGATCGTTCTATAAGCTAGAACTTCCATAATACTGACGTACAATAAAACAGAAGGATAGTATCCCCTGATTGTATAAAAGATAGAATAAATTTGATGAACTAATTCTTTATCAGCAGGTTATCACGTTGCCAACAAAGGATTAATATAAAAACGAAATCTTTTATTGTGATGAGAAGAAATATTGCGACAAACTCATGATTTTCTGTGGGGCGTCTCTACATCTCCGTATCAAGTTGAAGGAGGGATTACAAATAATGATTGGAGTTATTTTACAACCTCAGAATCAATTAAGAAAAGAATTTCCTCGCTAACCAAGCCAAGTCTAATGTACAAAGATAGTACCCAAGTTTTGCTACGGCCTGCCGGTGAGGCTGCTAAAACTTGGGATCCTCATTACTATCTGAATGATTTTGACTTGGCCACCAAATTGGGTATGAATGCTTTTAGAATTGGTATAGAGTGGGCGCGCGTTGAACCGGAGAAAGATCAATGGGATCAGGGAGCGTTTGATGGCTACAAACAGATGATAAGATCTATGAGAGAAAGGGGCCTGACGCCTGTGATTACGTTGAACCATTTAACACTTCCTTTGTGGGTATTAACTCCCCCCAGCAGATTTACAAAAAAGATAGGTCAGAGGTTGTTACCATCACCATTAAGAGACTTACCACTTGCAGACCCACCTGCCTCAGATCCATACTGGAAATCTCTTAGAGGATGGGAGAATTATGAGACAGTTAAAGAATTCATTAAGTTTGTTACAAGAGTTGTACAAGAACTAAAAGAGCTCGTTGACTATTGGGTGACTATTGCTGAACCAGTAGCATCTGTGATTGGTGTAGGCTATATTGCAGGATTATGGCCGCCTGGTTTTTTGCTTGATGGAAATAGAGCAAAAAAGGTATTACACAATCTTATTGAAGCCCATGTTCAAGCATATGACATTATCACTTCTCTTGATAGTATTGATGCCGATGGAGATGGTATTTCCAAAATGGTTGGTTTCTCACATGCAATGGTAGCTGCCAGTCCAGCAGAACCAACAAAAATGATAGGGGCAACGATAAATGATAATATCAGAGCTGCTGCAAACTTTGATTATTTTGTAAATGATTACTTTATCAATGCTGTTATTAGTGGAGAGGAAGACCTAAACTATCTGAACACTCTTCAAAGGCATAACAAAGATAGCAAGGATTTTATCGTGCACGAGGAGTGGAAAAATAAAAGTGACTTCATTGGCATTAACTACTATAGACGTGTATATGTTCGCTACAGCAATATACTCGCCCTATCTTCAGCAAAGTTCGCTGGCGGAACATTCGTAAATAATCTTCACGCACAAACCCATCATCAACCTCATGGCATTCTAAACGACCTTGGTTGGGAAATCTACCCAGAAGGATTATACAATTTGATTATGCGAATAAAAAATCAATGGAACAACACACTACCTGTTTTTATTACTGAAAATGGCGTCGCTGATAAAAATGATAAGTACAGAGCTCCGTTCATTGTAGCACACCTTCAACAAGTCAAACGAGCAATCAATAACGGCGCAAATGTTATCGGATACTTGCATTGGTCTTTTATGGATAATTATGAATGGCTTGAAAATTATAGACCGGAAGCCAGGTTCGGATTATTTAGTATTGATCGTAACGTAGGAAAGAGTGGCCTCCCAGAATTTAAACGCCAAGGAACCAAAGGTGCAGAAGCACTGGAATTTATCATAAAACAATCAATATTCCGAAACGAGAACGGAGTGGACACAGATTCTGCGATTACAGCAGCTAAAGATAAGTTTGGAACATTTAGTGCCAACGGCTCCCATCTAATTAATGCAAAGGATTAGTAGTTATTTGTGACACATAAGATATCTGAAATCATAATGACCTAAATTGCATCGATACAACATATTGGAGAATGTTCTTAGTCACATATTCTCCCACTCCCACTCATGCCATGTACGCCTATATTTTTTACACGTTAGCGGCTATACTTAGATTACGCCGAACAATAGTTTTATCCTATACTTAGACTCGTAGACTCTTGGACGAGTTTGAATGTCGATGATAATACTAAAAGATATTACATACTCAACTGCTTGTAAAGTGCAATGACAATACTTCGGAATAATACCTTTATATCAAATCCCTGATATTCTTGTAATTTTCAACAACCCGAATGTTATCGTTAAAATCTGCTGCATAGTTAGCATTTTGTCCGTATGGTGTTCCCTTGAACGATTCGAACTCTTGAATATCGATCGATTTGTGGTGGCTGGGTACCATACTGATATCTTCCACGTAATTCTTCCTCGCCTAACAAAAGCCAT
>WJXE01000071.1 GCA_009665115.1 Nitrosopumilales archaeon | reverse complement strand
GCTTGTGGGTTCAAAGATAAGAAAATCTATTGACTCGATTGTGATCATTGATTATCATAAAAAGAAGTGGCCTCTCTGCGCCACCAAGATCGGGTCTTTGATATCAAGATAATTCGAATAGATCTCCGAAGAGGGCCATATGTGAGGGCGTGTATCCCAATGTTGACAAGCTCGTCTCATATTCGGTAAGCACAGGTTAAACCAGAGTCAAGATGAAATATTTTTACGACTTCTCTAAGACTCCGGGAAAATTGTTAAATGTTTTTAGTGTTAATAACATTTAGCTTATGCGGTACAAGGTTATAGACGATAATATTGTTTACCGTCTTCGCGGCTTTATTAACATGCTTAACGAAGAATCTGAAAACGGATCGGTCATAGTGGTAGAAGGAAAGAGAGATGCGAGAGCTTTGGCTAGTGTTGGGTTTAATGGAAACTTGACAGTATTTAGTCGTTTTAAAGGCGTAGCAGACTTTGTGGATAATCATTGTACGTTTGGAAAAAAGATAATTTTGCTTCTTGATATGGACAGAACAGGAAAGCATTTAACAAGCAAACTCCTGAAGCGTTTGCAACTCAACGGAAATAACGTGAGCTTGTTCTACAAAAGTGCGCTAGCTCGGATATGTAATGGCAAGATTAGACATGTAGAGGATCTTGTGGCATACGGGCCGTATTTTTCTGGAATTACTGGCAATCGAAAAGATCTGTACTTCTATATGTGAACGCATCAAAGGCATATAGGATTAGACAACTATCTCCGTGACGTGGTCAAAGCACTTATATTCAAGCCCACTCCCCCATAAATTTACTTAATAGTAAATATGAGGTTATGAAATTGCCTAGCACGGGTATTGTGAAGTATCACGTTAAACTAAAGTTCGAGGTTGATGGACTTGTTGAGAAAGCAGATATAATTGGAGCGATCTTTGGACAGACCGAAGGTCTTCTTGGACCAGAAATGAATTTGAACGAATTACAGAAGGTCTCAAAGGTTGGAAGGATCGAAGTTAATGTGGACACGAAGTCAAATATGGCAAAGGGCGATGCTGTAATTCCCATGAGCACCGATATTTCAACAGCCGCACTAATAGCAGCTGCTATCGAAAGCATTGACAAGGTTGGGCCGTTCCAAGCGAAATTCGGATTGAGTGGCATCGATGATATCCGTGCGATTAAGAAAAAAGTTATTGTCGACAGGGCCAAGAAGATCGTGCAAGAGTGGGCTACAAAGACTATCAGCGAAGGAGAGGAAATGCTTAAAGACGTTTACGACGCCAGCAAACCCGGTAAGCTTACTGCCTTTGGAAAGGCTCAGCTCGCTTGCGGAACCGGGGTATTTGATTCTGACTGGATTATTCTTGTAGAAGGGCGGGCAGATGTGATCAATTTGTTGCGTGCCGGCTTTGACAACGCGATTGCCATCGAGGGAGCAAAAATCGATGAAACCATCATCAAGCTCACTGATGGCAAGAAAGTAATCGCCTTCCTCGACGGCGATCGAGCAGGGGACTTAATTCTTAAGGAATTACATGGCGTAGTAAATATCGACAAAGTGCTGAGGGCCCCCACGGGCAGAGAAGTTGAGGAATGCACGCCTCTGGAAATCGCAGAGATATTGAAAGAAGGAATGCTATTTGCAGGTGCGAATGGGCAAGAAGGGCGTGTAATCATACCTCAGCAGCAACAGCCTGAGAGGAGACAAAACACTAAAAGAGACAGACAAGAACAAGGCATGGGAGAAGAACGAGAAATACAAGTTAATTCAGGCGGCTCAAGCGTAACCGTCTCTGAAGATAATGCCGATATTCTTTCGGCCGTCAAGGAGGTCTATCCACAAATTAACGAAACCCTAGAAGCCGTAGTTTTGGATGGTTCGATGAAAATACTACTTAAAGTTCCTGTTTCCGATGTGATCAAAAAGTTAGATAAGACGGAAGGGGCAAAGCTGCTGGTATTAGACGGCATTGTCACACAGCGCTTGGTGGATGCGGCTGATAAAGTCGGAATCGAATATATCGTCGGACATAGAACGGCCGATTTGAAAAAATCAACGGACGTTCGCGTCAGAACTTTTGGCGACATGGGAATCAATAACTAGATAGGATGTCAGAAATTAAGTTACAACACATCCTAACTATGACCGAGCTCCTCCTGTTAGGCGCCAAGTACAGCTTTGTCGAATTGACTACGACTGATTTAGGTAAGAATATAATGAAGTCACAACAAGCAGCTTCTAAACACCTGCAGGAGTTAGATGCTGCAGGATATATAGACAGAGTCAGAAGGGGTCAGAAATTCAGAGTAAAATTGACAGATAAAGGATATTCAGCGATCGAAAAATTGTTTTCAACTCTGAAGACTGCCATTGAATCGACCCCTCCTACTACGATTAGCTTTGAAGGAAGAGTCGTTTCAGGTATGGGAGAAGGTGCGTATTATATGTCCTTGGCAGGATATCGTAAACAATTCTATGAGAAACTAGGGTACGAACCATATCCAGGCACATTAAACGTGAAACTGGTTGATAAAATCTTCAGAGACGCCCGACGTGAAATCGGCAAGTATCCTTCGATTTTTATTGATGGGTTCAGTGACACTAAAAGAACGTATGGATGGGCAAAATGCTATCTTGCTCATATCAATGACGGACCAATCAGGAATGCGGCCGTTTTAGTATTGGAACGCACCCATTATGATGAAAGTATGCTCGAAATAATAGCACCTGTTTCGATAAAGGATACGGTTGGGATCCATAATGGAGACAAAATCAAGATAAAAATGTTAGTCTAGCCTTCTGAGTGAGCATTTCGATTAGAAAATTGCACTCAGGTATACTTAAATCCTATAGAAAGATTCACCAAGATAATCTTTTATCTCGGAGCTTTTTGTGCCCGGTACTGGAGTATTAAGCCTTACAACCCTTACGGTCAAGTTTCTTTTCTGACAATTATCTGCGATATCCTTTTCGCTATGAGCTTGGTCGTAACCTAGAGCAATGACGTCTGGCTTGATGTGTTCGACGGTCTCATACAGCGTGCCCTCCCGCCCTAAAATAGCCAAGTCCACAAGCCGTAACGACGATACAAGTTCCGCGCGTAGCTTCTCATCATGGTAGATTCTCCTGTCTTTCTTTATCATTGCCGCGGTGGAGATTCTTGCAATGACGACGATGAGAACATCACCTTGCGCTTTTGCTGCTTTCAGCGTATGGATGTGCCCCGGGTGTATTAAGTCAAAAACTCCACCAACCAAGACCACCTTAAATGCATCTCTGCCTAGGAAAGTTAACTTGGCCTTGTCATTTTTTTCGACAAACCCCAGGTCTACAAGTTTTTGGATTTTTTCATTATAGATCTCTCTGGGCAGAGGCAAACGAGATCTGAGCCGGTCTAGAGAAGCAACACTTGGGTCCAAACTGCTTAAGTAGAATGACCCGAGAATTGCTTTATCTAATGGATCCATTATCTCTTATGTCCTTATTCAATGTTATATATTGGCTAGTTCTGATCCGTGACGTTGTATTGCAACGTTGCTGAAACAGAGCGTGTGTCTTAATTCGATCGCCAGATGAGCAAGAAAACATTGATACAGTCAGCGATATCTTGACCGATAAAACAATTTCGCATTTCAGATCTACCTATTCATCTGAACAAACACTTACGCAATAAGATTCATCGCGTGTCCCAGAACAAAAGCCTAATTAAAAAAAGTGTACATTATTAGAAATATTAGACCTAGTAATCGCGATGATGTCGAAAGAGTACAGCATTTTATGAAATGGCAGGCCATGGCCCTGCCTCCAGCACAGGAGTTGACCACATTGATCTCTGAAGGCAACAAAATGACATGGGCAATTTCTACCACGCCACAGAATCTAAGTCGCACCTAAGAGCATCGTCCTTATTACCAACTTTGAGTTGCTGCTACTAAGGTTATATATTGGTCAGACTGCCTCTCCCTGGGTAACAATCAATGACGGACAATAATGTGGATCAAACTTCTCCCGAGCAGAACAATAATGCTGAATCGAGAAAAAAAGTGAAAGCAGTGGCTCTTTTATCTGGAGGTTTGGATAGCAGCTTAGCAGTCAGAATAATGTTGGAACAAGGGGTTGAGGTCGAAGCTGTAGCGATTAAAACTCCATTTTGTGATTTTGATTGCGGTAAAGGATGTGGGCATAGGGTAAAGGAAGTTGCTAGTGATCTCGAAATTCCTCTAAAGACGATTTATTTTGGGGAAGAGTATCTGAGAATGCTTAAGCGGCCCAAGTTCGGATTTGGCTCTGGAATGAACCCTTGCATTGATTGTAGAAGCATGATGTACAATGCCGCCAAGGAACACATGAAGAAAATTGATGCAGATTTCATTGTTACAGGGGAAGTACTTTACCAGAGACCTATGAGCCAGAACAATAGGGCTTTGGATATAATTGAAAAAGAGACAGATACTCAAGGCATGGTGTTAAGACCACTCTCGGCGAAATCCTTACCCATGACAGATATAGAAAAGGACGGCTCAGTCAAACGAGAAAACCTTTGTAACATCGTAGGGAGGTCCCGTAAAGGTCAACTAGCCCTGGCAAGGAAATTTGGCATAGACGACCCTCCAAATGCAGCAGGTGGATGTCTGTTAACAGATCCTCAGTTTTCTACGAGAATTAGAGATTTGATGCGATATTTAGATGATCCAGAAAAGGTTCCAAGCATCAACGATGTAGAACTACTAAAGGTTGGCAGACACTTCAGATTATCAAATGTGGCAAAGCTGATCGTTGGTCGGGATCAGAACGAGAACTACATAATGAGCTCTTTGGTGATTAACGACGACATTGTAATCGAGGCAGAGGAATTTCCTGGACCAACTTGTATTCTGCGAAGCAAGAATTACGAGGACTCGTTGGTGGAAAAATCTTCACAAATAGTTTTGCGTTATTCCGATTCTCCACGTGGACACGAGTCAAAAGTAAGAGTCAAGTACCACGGCCAAGTCAACGTTATTTCGGCATTTCCAATCGGTAACGGAGAGCTAGAAAGTTTACGAATCTAAATCAACCACTCAGTAAATCACTTTTGACCACCATGACTATTTGCAGATTGCGTCGAGTTGTCTTCTGAAAACAAGAGTAGATAGATTAATGCAGACTCAGAACACGCCCATCTATTTAAAAGCAATAACTCTTAGAGATATGAGCGATATTCCAGGTATAAAAGATGATGCAAAAAAGCACATGATTCTCATTTTGCGAGTTACCCCTTTGGCGCAGAAAGACGTTGTCGAACTGCGCAAGGCAATCGAGGATCTTTATAAATATGTCCAGTCAGTTGGCGGAGATATTGCTAGATTGGGAGAAGAGCGTGTAGTTATAACCCCTCCCAGCGTCAGAATATGGCGTGGTACTTACGATTTGAAATAATCGCACGGTCAGCCTCGTACCAATTAGATTATAATTGAGATAATCATGTACCTCTCGAATTAAATTTCCTCTATCTCAAATATCTATTCATTATCTGGACTTCACATCAACTTAATTGCTTCTTGGACCATTGGGTGTTGAGTAGGTATCTTGAACATTTTGTTCAAGGAGCTTGCTAGATTCTGTACACTTGCTCGTTCACCATGATTGACCAGAATCCTCCGGAGCTTGGGTTTAAGTCTATTAATGTAAGCAACCGATTGATTATAATCGCTATGACTGCTAAATCCTTCAACTTTCTGCACCTGGCAATTGATTGTGATAGCCTGGCCACATACGAAAATTTCTCGTCCCCCTTCTTGTATATACCGGCCTGGTGAACCAGCCGCTTGATACGATGTCAAAATTAATTTATTCCGTGGATCTTCTGAGATTTGTCTGAGATATCCTACCGACGGTCCACCAATTAGCATTGAAGAAGGTGAAAGGATTATAGCCGGTCCGTTATCAAGCCTTGCAGACTCGACAAAATTAAATTCCTCTTCATGAAAAGGTGCTTCTTCGGTGTCTAATACTCTATGGTTCAGTTCCCTGGAAAGATATTCTGGAAAAACTTCGTGTATAGAGCTGGCTTCTGAAATGATCTTTTCTATCAGCATCTTTGTTTTGTCGATTTTACCTGCCTTCATGTGCATATGAATAACCAACATAAGTTCTTGCGCTAAGCCCACAGAGGGCACAGGAAGCAAAATCTTGCCACCTCCTGAAATGGTATCGTTGATGCTATCTATTAGACATTTATTTGACTCTTCACGCTGTGGGAATATGTCTTGTTTATCGCCGTAAGTGCTCTCGATAATTATTGTTTCAACCCTTGGAAAATTCCATATAGCATTATCTAGCGAGTATGTCTTACCAAACTTTAGATCGCCAGTATACAGAAGGTTGTGATCTCCATTTCCAATGTGTAGATGAATCAACGCGGAACCTATGATGTGACCGGCGTTGCTCAACATGAGTTTTACATCAGGGGAAATATCTGTAACGATTCCGAAGGAAAGAGGAATGGTATGCACAACCACTTGCTCGATGTCTCTTACCGAATACAGGGCGGCCGAACCCATATTCTTCAAGTATTCCCACTGCAGCAAATACATTAGAGGCAAGGTAGGTTCCGAGCAATACACCGGTCCAGCGAATCCGAATTTAAATAATGAAGGCAAGAAGCCTGTATGATCAAGGTGTGCATGACTTAGTACAATAGCGTCAAGTTCGTTCAAATCAAAGCCTGTTATGTCAAATCTAGGAAAACTTCTGATTGACTCCTTGCTGGAAATATTTATGCCGCAATCAAGTAAAATCTTGCTTTCATGAGTCGACAGAATGATTGCAGACCTCCCGACCTCGGCAAATCCTCCTAAAGTGATTAAACTTGCTTCTACTATTTCATCTAGCCTAACCCTAAAAATTTTCTCACCTACTTCTTTGTAGAAGTGAACTCGTTGAGTAACGGTCTCTTGAAGTATCTTATTAATTTCCTCTATTGTTGAGATCGTATGCGGCGCCTTTCTGATTTCTACCTTCCAACCTGTTTTTTCTGCTAGCTCAACATTGACAAGATCAACATTAGGTTTGGATATTAACGAAGGTCTCTCTGCAAATATCACGGCCTCGCCCAAAGCTGGGTCAAAGAAGATATTGGCTACACCAATCTCAGTCGGGAGTGTCTTCTTTATTAGTTCAAATGCCTCGTGCTCAGGTATTCGTAAGGATTCGTCGATACGAATAACTATTCTTTTTTTTATGCTGTTGACCATATTAGAAACTACTTGAGCATTTTTCAACAAATAGCCGGGATTCTTAGAATATAGAGCTATACGTGGGCCCTCGTACTCTATTTTTGTGAGTTCAGCCTCGCTTGGCAGGTTTTGGAGTATAGCAGCCATAATATTATGACCTGCGAATTCTTGGTCGGGCTGTTTACGTTGCATTTGATTTTAATCACTATCTTTATATTTTTTCGAAAACATTAATCGAAACTAATGCAGCACTATTACATTCCATCATCCAACAATCCCATTTAAAGAGTGTTTCGGCAGATAATCCGTAACGCGCTCCATAATAGAAATGAAATTGCTCAACTACCAATTTTAACACTAAAGTTGAAATACTAAGTGCATTTATTATACGTCACTGAGATAGCTTGGAAGACAGAGACTCACATACTAGTGAACAACGAGGTAGCTACGGTAGCAGTGGTGGAGGGTACAGGGGCGAAAGAGGATATGGCGGCGGCTACGGGGGAAGGGGTGGCGGAGGGTTTGGAGGGACCAGACCATTCAGACCAGCCCCAGTAAAAGTTGGTGAAGAGTTTGAAGTGAAGATTGAATCGATGAGTAAAAGAGGCGACGCAGGTGTGGCGAAAGTGGAAGGGCTGGTTATCTTTGTTGCAGGCACAAACGTAGGCGACACTGCAAAGATAAGGATAACAAAAGTGGGCAGAGGATATGCGACAGCAGAGATTGCTGCAACTTCAGATACAACATCGCAGATAGCAAGCGAGCCTTCTGTTGAGGATACTGCTTCTGGATCTTCCTCCACAACAGAAGACCAAGAAGAAAATAAGGATGTAACCACACATGAGGAAGATGCCGAAGAAAAGCTTTAGAGGTGTTGAAATGTAGCAGAAACTGATAACTTGAGCAATTCAGAATCACGTCCTGAACTGAATTACACTTAATTTCTGTAAAGCGAAATCTTGAATATCTTATAGTTTCTTGAGGCCGTACTTTTGGGCTGTACGATTATGTGTTTAAAGA
>WJXE01000008.1 GCA_009665115.1 Nitrosopumilales archaeon | reverse complement strand
TGTCTAAGGACCAAGTGTGCTCATGACGAAATCTAATCTATCCGATTTTCTGGTTTTGGTCACTATCGAGAATAAACCATATGTAAGTGATCCTGAGGGCGAGACGATACTTCGAGACTTGGTTGTTAAAGGGGGATACTCGAATATTAAGTCGGTAAGGTCCACCAAAAACCTGAAAATGATTATCACGGCAAAATCCAAAAGTGTAGCGGAGGAGAGCGTTCGCAAAATGTGCAAAGAACTCCGAATTTTCAATCCAGTTATTAGTAACTGTTCCGTGAAGGCAATGTTAGGGAATGCCGATAACGTGACCAAGTAGGAACGAGGTTATTATTTGATTCTGCCAGCTATGAAAGGAGAGTTTGGCCTTCCAATCCTCCTCCAATTAATAATATCGTTCTCAGGTGTTCTGCTAAATCAGTGACGGTGATAATGCCGATAACGTTTCCACCGACCATAACGGGCAATCGGTGAATCTTATGATTTATCATGCGTTGGACGGCGACTTCGATGGGGGTCTCGGGATCTGCATAGGTTCTAATTTTTGACATAATATCACCGACTTTTACATTTGACGGTTGCAACTCTTTTATGCAAATCTTTTTAACGAAGTCGTTCTCCGTGAGAATCCCGATGGGATAATCATCCTTTGTAACGATTAAAGAGCTGATAGCCTTCTCCGTCATAAGCTTAGCCGCTTCCAAGGCGGTACTTGCTTCGGCGATGCTAACAACGTGCCTTGTCATTATGTCTCTGACAACTTCTTTCTTCATAGTTTATTCGCTTGGCCTTAGAATAAAAACTTTGTAAAACGCATGATAGGACAGATTCGACGGGAAGAGCAACGGAAGAAGGGGCCTGTTGGCACAATGATAGCTACGAAACCTATCTCTAATGAGAATCTTAATAGGCACCAGGAAGGCTCATATTCATCTCAACGTATGGCAAGAATTGGGATCGTTGTTTTCCCCGGCAGTAATTGCGACCGGGATGTTCACTATATCCTTAATAATGTGTTGAAGATCCAGGCCGACTTTGTGTGGCACACAGATAGCAATCTGGGAACATATGATTCCGTCATAATTCCCGGCGGTTTTGCATATGGTGATCGTCTTCGCGCAGGTGTCATAGCTGCACATACTCCTGTTGCAATCGAATTGAAGAAGATGGCAAAGGGTGGACGAACAATCCTTGGCATCTGCAACGGTTTTCAAATTCTAGTTGAGTGTGGCCTGCTTCCAGGAGCGTTAGTTATGAATAATTCTCTTTCATTTGTATGCCGGTGGACAACCATACAGGTGGATAACAACAATACGCCATTCACATCGTTATTCAAGAGGAATCAAACGTTTAAGATTCCGATTGCCCATGGCGAGGGAAGGTACGTTGCAGATGGTCGACTTTTAAAATCCATTTTAAGGAATAACCAGGTTGTGTTCCGATATTTTAAGGACGATCCGAACGGTTCCGTAGATCACATCGCAGCCGTCTGCAATGAAGAAGGCAACGTAATGGGGATCATGCCTCATCCTGAAAGGGCACCTGTTAACCGATCTTTTGACGAAGCTTCGATGATCTTCCGATGCCTTTCGACTTATCTGCAGCCCAAGTAAAATGGTTTGAGATCGTTATGGCTGCCCTAACAAAAGAGGAGTCGAGATATCTTGCGTACAAATTAAATCGTGAACCAAACAAAACCGAAAAGGAAATTGTCGCAGCAGAGTGGTCAGAACATTGTTCATATAAGTCGTCGAAGAGATTCATTAAAATGCTGCCTAGTAAAGGGAAGCACGTTGTAGTTGGTCCAGGCTACGATGCCGCTGTGCTGGACGTAGGTGATGGTTACGTAATAACAGTACATATTGAGAGTCATAACCATCCCTCAGCGGTCGATCCTTACGGAGGTGCGGCTACTGGGGTGGGTGGCGTGATACGAGACATAATTTCCACGGGAACTCGACCGATAGCACTCCTCGACGCCCTTAGATTTGCACCTCTACTCAAAGAGGATAATGAAGACGGTAGCTCCAACTCAGAATGGCTATTCAGACATGTTGTCAGAGGGATCGGCGACTATGGGAATTGCATTGGTGTCCCCACTGTCGCAGGAGAAATCGAATTTGACCCCTCTTTTATCAATTATTGTCTTGTAGACGTAGCCTCGATCGGCTTTGGTCGCCGCGACTCTATTGTTCGAAACAGGGCAAATTATGATGACTTGATTATTCTAGTTGGTGGCCCGACTGGAAGAGATGGAATTCGCGGAGCCGCTTTTGCTTCAAAGACATACCTCCATCACAATAGATCGGCAGTCCAAATTCCGGATCCATTTCTAGAAAAATTGCTTATTGAGGCAATAACCGAGGCTGTCGAAGAGGGTGCTATTAAAGCGCTCAAAGATCTAGGAGGGGGAGGTTTGTCTTGTTGTTTGTCAGAAATGTCGGATAATTTAGAAAAAGGCTTTGATATCGAGCTAAGTGAGGTCCATGTCAAAGAGAAGGGAATGTCACCTCTAGAATTAATGTTGTCTGAATCTCAAGAACGAATGCTGATAATTACCGACCATTTAAAAATCGATAATATACGACGGATCTTTGATAAATACGAACTCAAGTATGTGATATTGGGGAAAATCAAGGACCATCACAACCTAGTGATTAGATGTAACGAAAAAATTGTTGCGAATATGCCTTCAAACATAGTCGCGAACGCGCCTTTGGCTAGGAGATTTTCTAAACGCCCTGCCTACCTATCTACGTTAAGACTTGATTTCACACCGCCAGTCACCCCTTCGAATTTAACAAGAGTGTTACTCTCAATGCTATCCAATCCGACTATTGCGAGCAAGGAATGGATTTATCGTCAGTACGATCATGAAGTAGGATTGCGAACCATGGTAAAGCCTGGATACGCAGACGCATCCGTTCTCAGGTTGGATAATGGCAAGTTTATTTCAGTCAAACTAGATGGAAATTCTAAACAATGTTACATCGATCCTTATCATGGAACGCTGGGATGCCTTTCAGAAGCATGTCGAAATGTGGCTTGTACCGGCGCGTATCCTATTGGAATAATTGATCACCTGCAGTTCGGCAGTCCTGAGAACCCTGAAGTATTTTGGAGTTTCCGCAGGGCGGTGAGTGCAATAAATAACTATTGCAAATTCATGAAGATCCCAGTGGTCGGAGGCAAAGTGAGCTTCTATAACGAAACTTCTAAAGGACCCATTAAACCGACCCCAGTCATAGGCGCGATCGGCCTTATTGAAGAAAAACGATTGATTACGCAGTCCTCTTTAAAAGATGGAGATGCTATTTTTATTGTTGGAACTACGGCTAACGAAACCGGTGGTTCAGAATATTACGAGTATGTGCACCGCATAACCGGCGGCAATGTTGCAAAGGTCGACATGAATATTGATAGGTTGAATCTTAGAAGTACACTGGAACTCATCGACAAGAACGCGGTGAGTTGTGTTCATGACTGCTCCAAGGGCGGAGTTGCAGTGGCTATTTCTGAAATGGCAATTTTGGGAGGAGTAGGTTTTAACATTTTTATCGATAAGATACCAAATTCTTGCTATAGCATAGATAGCTTGCTTTTCTCGGAATCTCACTCCCGATATGTAATCGGGACACAGGAGCCGAAGACGGTCGAAAAAATATTATCCGGTATCGATGGTTTAGTTTTCTCTCAAATTGGTGATGCCTACAATGAAAATGTCACATTCAAGATGAAAAGTGAAATTCTGATCGATACAGACCTTCGGGCTATAACAACAAATTTTAAGAGATTAGAACAAATTATGACGAGGTAAATTCCTAGATTGGTGATAATGGTTATTGCTAGGATGTCGACACTCAGACTGATTTTTTTGAAATCCGGTAGTTAAGTTGATTCGTGTGTCAGGCGATTCCTGTATATTTGAACTGTCAGTACTAATCGTCTAATTGGTTCTCCCTTATCTGTCCGTATGCATTTTTGTGTCTGTGCGACAATGACACATTCAGTGACAATGTCAAGAACTCATCAAGGAAAAAGAAGGGCCATTACAAGCTCGGATAACACCCTGATGCTCGAGACGGCCCGATCTCAAAAGCATTCCGTTAGATGGGATCAGATGTGTTAACTCATGTACGATTGTAGAAACTCAGATCCGGCATATTTGTGTGTACCATGAGGACTAAATGTTTTCCATTACTGGCTAGATTTAACTAGAGTCGAAAAACTGCGAATTACAATATTTGGTATGTAGAATACTGGTGTCAACCTCTCTCCTGAACTGAAGCATAACAGTTTATTTACCACCTCATCAACAGCTTGATAACGACCCCTCGATTTCGACTTTTTAATAAAACGGATGATTCTTCGGAATTAAAAATTACAAGTGATCAATTACAGACATCCAAGAATGTGCTCATTTCAGAGGCGTTATCACTTATTGGAACCATTGAATCTAGAAGTGTCGAGGAATTACGTAGTGACCTATCTTCAGTTAGAGATGCCGTTGCAAAATCGTTGAGGACGATAGAAAAGCTTGCGAATGATTTGGAGAGAGAGAAGATCAAGGTCGAGGAAGCAAAATTTGAATCAATTGTAGAAATATCGAAGAGAACCGTTGTTGCGAGTTTGAGGAGGGAGTCATCAATAGAGTTGCCTTCGCCTGTATCTTACGGCGAGGCCATGAGGTTCAAACAAAGGTTGGAAGCCATTACTAATCGATTCAGAGAAGTTAGTGCATCTCACAACAGGGTTTTCAATGTTTTTATCAAAAAGTATGCAGGAAAGTTAAAGGGTGAGTTTGAAACACTTTCCTCGTTATCTAAAGAGGTGAATTCTATTCTCGCAAAGTTCGATAACAAGCAAAGACCGTTCTTATATTGTACCGAGCGTCTGAACATGTTATCAGATGGGATTAATTCTATATATCTAGACGAAAAGCGTATCGAACATACTCGTAAGGAAGTAATACAATTAGAAAAGAGGCTCCAGGAATTGAGCAACCGAATGCTAACAGTTGAGAACTCGGCAGAGTTCCACGAAGGGGTTAGGATCGGTAAAGAGATAAAGCAAGTAGAACATGAGGAAGTAGAAGCGCAGAAGCAGTTGCTCGACCTTTTCAGTCCTATATCGAGGGCATTTACAAAGTATTCGTATGGCATTACGAAGCAGACATCCGAGCTGCTAAAAGTGTTAGCAGTAGAACCATGGAATATTTTCTCAGAAACAGAGATAACGCCATATCTTGATATTCTAACCGAAATTCAAAAAGCACTTTCCAATGAGAAAATACGCCTCAAAGATGCTACCAAAGTAGAGCGTCATATAGACAATCTCATTAAGATACTGCCAGATTTTAAGAACAAGTTCGAAACTAGGCACCACTATCTCAAAACTCTCTATCAAACTAGAGAAGGAAAATTTGGCAGCAGCCATTTAGAATTGAAAGAAGAGATCAAGAATACCACGCAGGATATCGGAGACCAGAAAATCAGGTTGCATCAGCTAGAAAAGCAAATTGAAGAAAAAAGACTTCAGCATAATAGCTTGCGAAATGAATCAGAGGATTGCCTTTCCAAAATATTTGGCAAAAAATATGAGATAGCTGCGTAACTCGCGCGCTTCTACCGCCAAAATATTGAAACCACACCTAGCGATGCAATAGCTAGTCCTCCGTAAGATACAAAGAAGACGCCTAACACGTATCCAACAACAGTTATCCCAATTCCGCTAGCAATCATTAGTGCCTCCCCTATTCTCCTCTGATTCCGCATATACAGAGAATATGGATGGAAACAGATTATAAAAATATACTGAAGCCGCCTGAAAAGACGGGTATTAATGCCAAAAAATAAATCTAAGTCACAGCTGGATTAGCTGCCGTGAGTTCCTGAGTGGGGAGACTGACCTACAAATTTTCTTCTAAAGTGCCCTGAAGGTCTTTTTGAGAGAAGCTCAATAAACCATGCTTCGTGCTCTATTTCCTCTTGCATTATCCCCTGTGCTATGTCATATGTCCTTGGATCTTTACCCGCCGTCATATCGCAAACCTCGCCCCAAGATCTTATTGCACATTGCTCAGCCTCCAAAAGCACTTTCAATATGGAACTAAGATCTTGCCAGTTATCTGGCAGATACGCATCTGGACAACCGGATTGGTCTGCAAACTTCCTAATATCTCTTGGAAGGCTTCCGCCCAACTCATATAGCCTTGGAACCATTGCTTCAAAGTGATTTCTATCCTCGATTCTTGCATCTTCTACTATCTCCTTGACACCCTCACCTTCTAGTCCTGTACAATGCATTCTTAATATCGTATAGTAATAGTACGTTGCAAATTCTGCGCCTACGCCTTTCGTAATCAATTCTTTGAGCCTTTCTACATTCACACCGTTCTTTTGGAGAACTTCCAATGCAACAATTTTTAGAACTGATTCTTTCGGATTACTTGTCATAACTCCGATCCCGTATTAAAGTATAAAAGGTTTTTTTATTCTTAAGGTGTAAAAAAAGTTATCATTGTTAAGCGCGGTCGACGTTAGCTCTTGACCCGTGTTACTTTAATCCTATCGAGAACCTTCCAATACTCGACTTCTCCTCCTTGACGAACCTTATCAATGATATCTTGTTCTACAGCAGATGTTTCAAAAACCTCGAAGGTCTCGAGATCCATAATCTGCAGGATTTTGCCTGAAATGGAGATGATTTGACCGTTCCTCTTATCTATTAGCGGAACCTCAACGCCTGCAGATACTGGAGAAACTAAGGTGTGCTTAGATCCGTCAAATACACTGATAGCTGCGACTCTGGCCTTAGCAGAACCGTGTTTTCCAGGTTTACTGTGATCATATGAAACGATTCTACACGGTTCGCCGTCAATCACAATGTATGAGCCAACCTTAAGGCTCCCCAGGTCCATTGGCTTACTCAATGTAATTCCATGCAATGAGGAAAAGAAGCATATTTAACGGTTCTGCTCACTTTAATTTATCCAAAATCGATAAACTGACGAGATTGGTTAATGGTATGCCTTTCCTCGCTACATCTCTTCGCGTACGTTCGCAATATTTTTGATCGCTTTGGTGCGTCTTTTCACCCTCGACTTCGAGAACAACTACATTCCTTGAATAGGGAAATGTGAACTTTGGCTGTTCTGTCGTTAGGAACTGCAAGTGCGCTAGGGTCAGTTTTTTAACCCTCTCACGTTTAGCTATGATATTTGCAATATCTATGATCTCAGGATCTCCGTAGACATACTTGGTAAAATACATTGATATATACTTAAGATTCGTTGCCTCGCGTTCGAAGAGTGCGTCGCTCAGACTTAACATAAATGACAATCTCCCAGGATTTTGCTTACAAATCAATTCTGAAATATCATCGATATTTGAATATGATGCGAGGATGTAGTGATTCGCCCTGTTAGGGAAATATAACATGCTTTCATTCGAAAATGTCGCAGTTACAAAGTAGATATTCAGTATATTCAGGGAGTTCGACCATATATCTACAAGACTGCCAGATTCCCTTTCATGAGGCGCACAAATATATCCCTGTACGCTCTTGCCTGTACCAGCCAACCAAATTTTGATACTATGACTGCGATAAATATATTACCATACCACGTCCTCTCTTTGATCATTCGTTAAGACGTTTTTTAGGTACATGAATAATAATAATCCAAGCCACTCAGTATCTATAGCTTTGGTACTTTACCTGAAACTTCTTCGACCGGGTCTCATATCTGTGTAGGAAGGAGGATTATTAATCGAAAGGTTTCTTGTGCTTTTAGTACTCTGCGCTATATGCCATTTACTAGAATCCAGCCCTTTCAGCCTGTGTTTGTGATAAGGCAAAAGTGAATAACAAGCTGCAACTGCGAGTGCGCCTAACGGGTCTGATAGGAATACTCGCACTGTCTGACGCAAGGCCACCTCAAGTGGAAGTCGAATGTTAAACTTTTCGATACAATGTCGTATTTGTTTATGGCCTTTGAGAGACCTCAGAACCTGTGAATTGAAATCTGCAATCGTCCCTGGGGGACAAAAGTAAACCACAGACCGGTCAGTATACGCTACATCGGACTTGAATTCCAGCACTTTGCACTCAAGGTATAGGTCTACTGCGATAATGTCACTCGGTATTGCGATCTTCTTGGCAATGTTGGTTCGAATCGACAATCCTCGTCCTATCGCTGTGTATTGAGAGAGCCTCTTATTTCTAACAGATCTGAGCCACGAGGAGACACAAGTAGCTGCTCTCCCGGCCACCGAGACAGACCTCGTCGGCTCTGAATTAGATATGCTGAGAACTACTCGCCCGTCTAACGCTCCCAGCATTTCTCGGATAGAATCTTCATGAGGAATCACATCACCGTCGAACATTACAATCACATCACCTTTTGCGTTCTGAAAAATTTCATTCCACGCATTTGCCACGCCCATTCTAGAGGAATGGTGCAGGCATTTTATAGCTGCTTCAGAATTATTGGTGGCAAATTCCTCAATCAATCTAATGGTATCGTCTGATGAATCGTCGGAGATAATTATCTCACAAATTGCGAAATGCTCAGACTTTTGTTTGATGACTGATTGAAGAAGGTTTAGAATATTCTTCTCCTCGTTAAAACTAGGAATACCGACTGTTACTTTCAGCATCGTTGCGCTTAGAACTGCCTCTTCTTGCTTTTATGAAGTTTATGGATCAAAACAAAAAAGTCAAAAAGATTCTTATGTGCTTAGTCAATTTATCTTCAGGATTTTGCAGAAGGGCCAACGCAACAAAGGCGAATTAGGAAGGCTCCTCGATTCGGTAGGTCTTAATAAAAAACAGTTAGTGTGTCCCCTATTCGTCAAAGACCATGCAAAAGAGGGGTGCAAAATCGCTTCTATGCCAGATGTCTCAGTCGTTCCTCTTGAGGAAACAACTACACAGATCCTAGAACTGATAAATCTTGGAATATCTTCAATAATTGTATTTGGAGTACCCACAGAAAGAGATGCTGTAGGATCAAATGCGTCGGATCAGAACGGGATCGTGCAGAAGACAGTGAGAAAACTCAAAATGGAATTCGGGAATGCTCTTAACATCATAACTGATGTATGCTTATGCCACTATAACTTATCAGGCCATTGTGGGTTATTAGCTAGCCAGAACGATCTTATCGACAATGACAGTACGGTACGAGCGCTCTGTGAAGTTGCAGTAACCCACGCGCAAGCAGGCGCAGATGTGGTTTCTCCATCGTCAATGATGGATGGCCAAGTTAGTTCAATTAGAACCTCCCTCGACGATCATGGTTATGATAAAATCAAAATTCTGTCTGTTTCGGCCAAACATTTTTCTTCTCTGTACTCGCCATTCCGATCTTTGGCGTTCTCTGAACAAATACGTGATTACAAGTCCTTGGACAAGTCTTCGTATCAGGTTCCATATACAAACCGAGGGGATTCTGTCAGAGAAATCGAAAACGACATCCGCGAAGGGGCAGATATGGTGATTGTCAAGCCTGCGATGCTGTATTTAGATGTAATTTCCATGATTAAAGAAAAGCTAAGATTTCCAATTGCTGCACAAAATGTCTCAGGTGAATACGCAATGATAAAATCTGCTGCTGCAAACAATTGGATTAATGAGGAAGAATGGAAGGTTACTTCCATCTGTGCCATGAAACGCGCAGGAGCAGATAGCATTATTTCTTATTTTTGTAAGGATATAGCTGCTATCCTTAACTGCTGATCGGGAAGCTCTACACGGAAGTGAAGCGAGGGAGTTGGGGAAAATCGGTTCACCTTCGCAAATGCCTAGTCACGGTTATATAGTGTTCTCACGACACGAAAATGTCCCGCGGTAGCTCAGCCTGGTAGAGCTTTCGGCTGTAGATGTTGGCTGACTTAACAGCTGACCACGTGAAACAGCCTATCGGGCTACAAAGACAGAAACCGAAGAGTCGCAGGCTCAAACAAGCTAGTGACTAGCTAATTTGGAGTAAATCCTGCCCGCGGGATTCTCCATAGCTTCTAACCAATATTAGTATAGTTTTTTTTAACTATTAGAATACATCAGCATGAAACGCGCTACAGGATTGAGCCTATCAAGAGGCAAATGGAATAGGCATCTGAATCATGTCTAGGTTGTTCAAATGATGGGAGGGAGTTGCAGGTTTTTAATATGCGATGTGTGCTCGAAAATCATAAACCATTGTCTAACTCGGGGCTATATGATATTGCTGACTGTCGCTTCGATCTGTATTTATACAGATGTAGCAAAGCTGGTTACGGGTGCTAATGAAGAATAGGAAGAGCCGGCTGATGTTTAATGTGACGTGTTTGGTAGTGATGAAGATTATGAGTGCTGAGGCATCCTAATGTCATGAGATAGAATATCTGCATGGTTATGAATTTCAAATGGATGATGTCAATACTATGAGATTGCTATCCCTTTATTCTGGAGGCAAAGATAGTACTTATGCGTTAGTTAAAGCAAAAGAAATGGGACATGATATATCTTGCTTGTTAACAATGCATCCGGAAACAGACGCAAGCTTGTTGTTCCATTATCCCAATAGTTGGGTGACAAGCTATCTCGGGGAAGCGATGTGCATCCCGTCGTTAGGATTCGCAGCCCGATCTGGTACAAAGGAAGACGAATTGAGATCATTGGAACAAGCGATAATTGCCGTCAAATCACTTCACGAAATTCATGGCGTTGTTCACGGGGGAATTTTCAGCACGTTTCAAAGTGACATAGTTCAGAGAATTTGTTGCAAACACAATTTAACTGTGATTGCTCCTCTCTGGCACATTCAGCAATCTGAGTATATGGATCTTCTACTTGAGAAGAACTTTGATATCAAAATTGTGAGTGTGTCTGCGATGGGGTTGGACGAAGGGTGGTTGGGAATTTCTCTGGATCGAGAGGCATTACACAGATTGAAGCGTTTGAGCCAAAAATATTGTTTCAGCGTCAGTTTCGAAGGTGGCGAGGCGGAGACCTTGGTGATTGACTGCCCGATTTTCTATAAAAGATTGCAAGTTAGGAAGGCCAACATCCGTTGGGACGGGCAGCGGGGAATCTTTGAAATACTGGAAGTTGCCTTAGTAGAAAAGTAGTTATGCTCGATAATTTGCGTACGGGTCTTCGGAGCGCGTTGAAAAAGATTGTTGGAGCTTCTGATATAAACGAGGAGATTATTGAATCTTTATGTAAAGATGTTCAAAGAGCATTATTACAGTCAGATGTCAATGTTAGATTAGTCCTAACAATTACCAATAACCTGAAGCTTCGTGCGCTAAACGAACAGCCGGTGAAGGGACTTTCGAGGAAAGATCATATTATTACAATTCTATATGGCGAGCTAGCAAATTTGCTGGGTTATACAGGCGAAACGATCAAAAGCATTGACAAAATCCAACGCCTACCGGATGAGGGTCTATCTTTCAAGGCTGGAGAGCAAAATATTGTGTTGATGCTTGGTATCCAAGGAAGCGGCAAAACGACCGTCACAGGCAAGCTAGCTAGGTGGTTGACAAGACACGGCTACCGCGTAGCGGTTATCGGGGCTGACACTTGGAGGCCTGGTGCGCTGACACAATTGAAAACGAACTGCGGTAAGGTAAACGTGGAGGTGTTCGGTGATGAAGAAGATAAGGATGCCGTGAGTATTGTAAAAAACGGGTTAGAGCATTTCAGGAAGCAGGTTCTTGATGTAATAATCATAGACACGGCAGGCAGGCACAAGGAAGAAAGAGGGCTATTGGAGGAAATGAAAACCATGTACGAGGTCTCCGAACCCGATGTTGTGCTGCTTGTAGTCGATGGGACAATTGGACAGCAGGCATATAATCAGGCAAAAGCATTCCACGAGGCGGCGCCTGTGGGAGGCATAGTCATATCCAAGCTCGACGGTACCGCGAAGGGGGGGGGCGTCATTGCGGCGTCGGCCGCAACCGGTGCTCGCGTGATGTTTATAGGAACTGGAGAACGCATCGATGACTTAGAACAGTTCTCACCCACCCACTTCGTGGGAAGAATATTGGGGATGGGTGACATCAAAGCCCTACTAGAAATGGCAAAAAGCCTAGAGTTGCAAGCGGACGAAGGACAGGCTAAACGACTTCTAGGTGGTAAAATGACAATTGAAGACTTTTACGCGCAGATGGAAAACGTGGGTAAAATGGGCTTTAAGAATGTAATTGACAATTTGCCGGGATTGTCAGGAATGGTGAAAGATGACCAGCTTGACGCGTTGCAAGAAAAAATGGAAAAATGGAGATTTATTATTCAATCCATGACAAAGATCGAAAAACGCAGCCCTGATATAATGAACGATTCGCGGAGGAAGCGCGTAGCAAGGGGTTCCGGCATGACCGAACATGACGTCAAGGAGTTGATAAAACAATATACCAATTCGAGAACCATGATGAAACAAGCAAAAGGTAGACAAATGCAGGGTATGCTAAGGAGATTCGGTATTGGTTAATGCTCACCAGCGTCAGTCCCTTAAACTAGAATTAAGAAAGCGTTACAACCTCTGCAGCTATTGTATTAGTCGTCACCTTACAGTTGGCAGAGGCAGATTGTCTGATGACGATTTCGATAGATGCTTTATCTGCTGCGGACTAATGAACAGATTAGACTTCATAATTGGACGCATCGAGGAGACAGTAAAAGAGGTTTATGAATTCGACACTTTCCTAATAGGAACCATTCTTCCACCCGACATTTATGAACGGGAAGACCAAATTAGAGCTCGGCTTAAAATCAGAGGAAAAGAAAGCATAAAAAACCAGCTCTTAAACGAACTCAGACGTAAGTTCGAAATTATTACAAAGAAAAAAGTCGACTATCTCTTACCAGACGTCTCGATAAGCGTAGCTGTCGGAAACGGGATGGAAGTCAACGTGGCCGCAAAGGCACGTACGTTAACTCTTGCGGGCCACTATATTAAAAAACAGAGGGGCCTGCCTCAGAAGCAAACTAAGTGTACGCAGTGTGAAGGCAGAGGATGCGGATTTTGTAACAATTCAGGCCTCTCTGGGTACCGGAGTGTTGAAGGTATTATTACGCATCAACTTATGTGTCTCACGAAGAGCAACGCTCCGAGATTTTCATGGGTGGGTAGCGAAGATCAGAATAGTCTTGTCTCAGGCGAGGGTAGGCCTTTTTTCGTGCGTCTATCCGATCCAAAAGTTAGGTTCTTAAGAAATAATCTGAATATTGATACTCCAGAGATCTATGCAGTTATAGAGGCAAGACCAAAATGCGTTCCTCAATCGCCAATCCGATTCCTCACCAAAACAAAAATCCTTGTGGAAAGTGCGAATACGATAACTGAAAATAATCTCGAAGACCTGAACCTATTAAATAACGCAACGGTACAATTTCAAAACAAAGATAAAATAATTACAAAAAAGATTTATTCCGTCGAAGCTCGAAAGATAAAAGATAATCGCTTTGAGCTTACTCTGTTGGCAGATGGCGGATTTGCGATAAAGAAATTTGTTAGCGGTCTACAAAACACGTCGCCAAATGTTTCCAAGATTGTGGGGAATAAATGCGAAAGTATATTGTTCGATATTTCAGACGTAAATATGCAGTAACATTTTTTTGAGAGAAGTTATGTTGTGAACATAGTTAATTGGTTTTAGATCCATTACGATTGATAGAGGATGCCCGCGGCTCAGCGCGAATCCCGGAGAAAATATATCGGCGTATAGAAGAGCGATTTCATATCGTTATGGATGGCATTAACCGTATTGAACACGCATCAGGTTTAAAATATCCCTATTATTATGTTCTACCAGAACTAGTACTCGTCTCCTCGTCCGTAGAATACGACCAGGTCGGTGTTTTCTTTGCGAGGACTATTCCAACAATAGGGTTCAACAACAGACTACAGGTAGTGATACAAATTACAGCCCCTTTAGTTGCTTACGGACTTCTCGGAACAGTCCATGCAATTCTAGCGCACGAATTCTTACACTACCTGGAACTAGTAAGAAGGATTATCAAGATGAATCTCGTGTCGGACGAGATCTCCACTACGTTATTTGAAGAAAAATACTCAGACGATGACCGATTAATGAATGCCCGAGTAGTTTTTAGCTCTGACCCTACGTTAATTCGGCATATCTCGAACAGGTTTAATGATGGATTCCGGGATCCACGCTTGGAAAAAATAGCAATTAATGAATGGATAGACAAAGGACTTCCGGTAACAAACGTGCGTATCGATTGTAATATCATAAGAATACCATTTGAATCAATGGTTTCACTTGAAGTTGACGATGTAGTAAAAGAAAAAATCGCTGCCTATGAAACGGCTTCAAGAGCAACGATGTGATCTTAGATCCTTGGATTCTAAGATTGTTAGACACTTGTTCGAACCAGAGGGAAAATAGAAACGACGATCAGGGTTTCAACTAAAAGCACTACAAAAAACGAATTCATAAGCATGGCAGGATAGCCACGACCAATGATACTCAGCGTTTTTTTGTTGCCTTTTTTGAGTGTTCTGTAAACTCGGTGAAGCCACATTTGCCACAGCTGTACCTGTCACGATGTTCCGCCATGAACACGCCTTTCCCGCACCTAGGGCAGTCGCGCTTATTCCTCGTTACACTATTACCCTCTATCACGTAAAACTTATAAACTGCTACCTCCCCTTTCAGAGGTTTTTTCTTGTCAGCCGTGCTATCTCCTACCCCCGCTTTGTCCACGCGCCTTCGACTGGGTAGCGCTTGCTTGTTTCGCCTTTAGCTTCGCAGCTTTCTCATCAGCAATAATTTTTTTTCTTTCTTCCTTCGGCAAAGTCCTTAATAATCTATATCGAGGGAGATGTTTTATCGCTTCTTTTTCGTCGGTATAAATGTAAAACACAGCGCGGACATCGGTCTTGCCTTTCCCGCATACCATGGAAATCGGAATAACCGCCTTCTTTTCGACATTATTCTGTTTCGCGATTATTTCAGTAGCCTCAGTTCTCTTGATTCTGCCTGCAGCATTCTTGAAGATTACGCTCATCTCATGTCTATTTAATAAAGAATTCTTCCGATCTTCAATTGTAACAAGCTCAACACTGGCCAAACTCTAATCACACGATCAGGCTTGCGGAACTCATATAAATATTCCTACAAGGCGATAGGACGTTAGAAGCTGGATTGGATGAAATGATGCCTCGGTTAGAATCGTGTTGTTGAAGGTTCGGCCTCCTGATAGCGAGAGTTAGTTAAGCGATGCCTCAATCTTAACTCTGGGATACGACTCGTCCTAGACCATGGTTTATCGTCGTCTTCAGTCTAACGCGGGCCCGGTGGGCTTCGATCCCACGACAACTGGCTTCGGAGGCTTATGCTGCTGCGATTAGCACCCTATCCTGGCTGGGCCACGGGCCCCCGGTTTCTTTTTCTGATTACTATATAAGGGTACAGGAGACAAAATGACTTCCATTGAAAGCCTGTTACTGACTAAAAAAGTCTTATCTTTTGACCAGAATCGGAGAGAAATTCTCTAAATTCTCCTTGTTAACTAGATTACTTATCAACACAAACAGTTATTTTAGAAAAGTTATATACCCAATTAGGTAGATTATGATTTGATGTACGCGAAAATATGTGACCTGGAAATGTTGTCAAGTTACATTACGGACGTTGTCGTCGGCGATGTTCTAGTAGTTCAGGCATTGGTTGCAAACCCTTTGGATTGGCATCACTTCTACGAAAAGATTTCAACGATAAAGAAAGGAGACCGAACGGACTTCACAGTTGTCACGAAGGAAGGTGAAAGGCTGGTAGGTTCAGGAGATGTCAAAGACCTAGAGAAATGGAATAACAATGGTAAGTTTGGGTTCAAAATCAAGATAACCATTAAAAAACAAAAGTCATTATCAGATCGACGCTTGAGATTGCAGCGTCCAAATTGGCAAAAAACCACCCAACAAACTGATTTTATGGCTGTTCCGGTCAAGTAGGCTGCGCGATAGGGTAATACGTAGGTTTTACATGATTAACTGATCATTACACTTATACCTGAGAAATATTTCTCCAGAACCGGTGGATATTGAAGGAGCAACTGAAGAGTCCTTTTTGATATAGCGGAGTGTGCATCAGTCTGAAAGATGTTAAGGCTTTTGCAGTCGATATTGATGGCACGCTAACAGAAAATGGTGGTGGGATGGTTTACTTAAATGGGGTTGCCACTCTGCGTTATCTCGAATATCTTGGCTGTAGAGTAGTTTATGTCACGGGAAGAGCGTCGATTGAAGCGTATGTTCTTGCAGTATTTAGCGGAACAACTCACGTTGCAGTCGGAGAAAATGGCGGAGCAATAACTACAGCTCCTGATAAACACATGCTCCTGGCTAACAAACAAAACTGCTTGAAAGGTTATGAAATATTGAAGGAGAACATTGACGGTGTTCAGATGAAGCCTGTGTTTAACAGACTTACAGAGGTCGTGTTGTCCAGAACTTTTGACATACGCGAAGGCAGCAAAATCCTGGAGGAAAATAACCTCAATTTAACTCTTAGCGACAGCAAGTACGCATATCATATAAATGAAAAAGGTGTCAATAAGGGCGTAGGACTCCTGGAAGCTCTAAAGATCTTAAATCTAGATCCTCAGGAAACAGTCGCGATCGGTGATAGCGAAACAGATCTACCATTATTTGACCTCTGTGGGTGTAGTATTGCCTTGAATCATGCCGAAGATACTGTGAAGTCTAGGGCAACACACGTCGTCAGGGGCACAGAGGGGAGAGGCCTAGTGGACGCTATTGACCTTGTAGCCTTCAATTACCTGGATACAGCTACGCAAAATGACTTTTCGCGCTCTATTAGATGAAATTCGCCAAGTCGTCTCTGCCGGTCTCACCGGTCTAGGCTATCCTCAAGAAAGCTTCGACCTTTCGGAGCCTCCAAGGCCAGAATTTGGAGACGTGAGTTCTAATGTGGCATTTCAAATAGGCAAGAAACTTAACAGGAAGCCATACGATGTCGCCAGGGATTTTGTTGAAAATCATCTAAAACCAATCCTTGGGGACGGTGAGAGAGGTACTCAGCGCTCGCTGATATTTTCAGTCGAAGCCCATCCAGGCGGATATATCAACTTCAGGGCAAATTATGAAAATCTAGCAGCAATGACATTAAATCAAGCACTTGAAAACCCCTCCTACGGTTTTCATAACGTGGGAAATGGAACTCGTGTCGTTATAGAACATACAAGTGTTAATCCAAACAAGGCTTTGCATGTTGGTCATTTGAGGAATGTTATCTTAGGTGATACGATATACAGGATTCTGAAAACCACCAATCACAACGTTACAGTTTTAAACTACGTAGATGATTCCGGTTTGCAGGTAGCAGATATAGTAGTTGCATTCAAGTTCGCCGGGTTTCCTCTGGAACCGGCCGAAAAATCAATGAAATTTGATCACTATTGTGGGGATCATGTGTACGTAAAAATAAATGAATTGTATAAGACGGACCCAGGCTTAGAAGAACGAAGAAGGCTCGTCCTGAAAGAATTGGAACACGATACGTCCGAGCTGGCGCGATTTGCATCCACGATTGTCTCAAGGGTTTTGCACGAGCAATTGATGACATGTTGGAAAATGAAAGTTCATTATGACCTACTGAATTTCGAATCCCAAATCGTTATTTCGAAATTATGGGAAAAATCATTCAATTGGTTAAAGGATAAACAAATTGTGCACCTGGCCCCTGAGGGGAAGAACAAGGGATGTTGGGTGATAAAGGGTGAAAGCGAATCAGCCGATGAAAAAGTAATCGTAAGAAGTGATCATACTATTACGTACATTGCGAAGGACATACCGTATGCTGCTTGGAAATTAGGGCTAGTGCAAGATCCATTTTATTACTACAAGTTTTCCGACCAATGGGACAATACGTCGCTTTGGGCCACCACATTGGATTCATCCAAGAGTAGCAAAGGCCATCCTAAATTCGGTTCTGCTGACAGAGCCATTACCATAATTGATTCAAGACAATCCAGGTTACAATCTATAATATCTGGTATACTGTCACAATTCCAACTAATAGAAAATAGATACCACCATCTCGCCTATGAACCAGTGACACTAAGCTCTAAGACGGCAGATCTTCTAGGAGTAGACATCGGGGAGAAACATTCGATGCATATGTCAGGTAGAAAAGGCGTGTATGTTAACGCTGACTATGTTATAGAAATGGCTCAGTCAAAAGCGTATGAGGAGGTCCGCTCCAGAAATCCAACATTTTCTGAGGAACAGCTTTGTAAAGTTGCTGAAGCAATATCCATCTCGGCTATTAGATATAATCTAGTAAAATATGATCTTGACAAGATCATTAATTTTGACATTGTTGAATCACTCAACTTAGAGGGCGATACTGGTCCGTATGTTCAATATGCATACGCAAGGTCTCAAAGGCTGTTGGAGAAATCAACAGAAGAGATATCGCAACTCTCGTTTTGCTTGCTGAACAAGGGACCTGAGACTATGCTTATCAAAGCAATCGCGAAGCTAGACCTAGTTGTTGAAGAGGCAGCAAGAACTCTTAAACCAAAGTCCATTGCCAGATATGTGCATATGATGGCGACTGCTTTTAATTTATTCTACGAAACAGTTCCTGTCCTCAAGGAACCTGATAGGGTAAAACGGGTTACCCGGCTGGCGCTTGTTGTAGCATTCTGCAGAACACTCAAAAATGCTTTCTATCTTTTGGGCATAGAGCCTTTGAACGAAATGTAGTAGATAGATTAAGTCTTATCGAGTATATTCCTTATAAAAAGAGCGATGTCTAGATAAACAGTTCCGGCGCGTTTCAAGTTGCAATATTATTTTGTCCGTATTCTTCTAGAACCACTATGACGGTTATGGGCGACATCGCTTTGTCTATTTTCAGGATAAATGACATGCTACGGCTGGAACCCCTAAAATTAACCACCTCTCGCTTGGCTATTACTAGATTTACGAGCGAGGGTTAATTCTTGCATCTCCCGTATGTCCTCAAGATCCTCATTATGAAGAGAAGGTGGATACTTTCCTCCTACAAATGTGAGTGGGTTCCCAGGAAATGCTTTGGAAACCAATCCCGCAATAACGGCGTGATCCGTGATTCCACGATGTACATCTGCAGAATTCCTCGCCACACCAAGGTCTGGTGAGTCAACATGATCTTTAGCTAATTCTATGTGTTGGTTTCAGTCTTCCGCTAGTCTGTTCAAGCTCCCATGAGTTGTCGAACTGCCTACGTGTTCCTGCTTATGATTTGGCTTAGAGTGCAAAGACAATGCCAGATCTATAATTTGTTTGTCTTGAAGTCCGATAGAGACTAGTTGACCTAAAACTTGAGCCACTTCTTTCTTTGAATCTAGCGCCGTTGTGAGCACAATCAAGTCCGACTTCTTTTTCTCGATTTCTGATCTGAGTGCATGTATCTTACGCTCGTAGCCCGACTTAGGCTCATAGTTTTCTAGAATGTCATTCAGAAACTTTTCGATAGCAAGATAATTCGATATATTATTTGCCCTAGCGACCTCGTGTATTGTGTCTTGCACGATCCCTAATTGCGGAAGCCCAAAACCCATATCCTCAAGTTCTCTGTATTTAGAAATACTCAGATTGTGAATTCTTAGTAGTGTCTCCAGACGATCACACTCGTCGGTGAGGTTCTTTAGATTACTCATCTGGGAGTTCACAGACACTTCGAGTTCAGCTTGCATCTTTGACGAAGCCTGAAAATTCGACATCAGCGTTGCCAACCTCTTTACGTCATACCCAAATTTTTTTACACCCTCTACGGCTTTAACAAATGGCTCGATATCGTCCAGCGATATTCCGGTTTTTTCCAGGTTGGCTCTTAGTTCGCAAAAGTCATTCAGTTGCTTTGATGATACGTTAGTCGTCCTCAGAGCTAGTTCGAAGCTGCATCTTGCCTGAGATTCCCGCCGCTTCAACCGCAGTATATCTTCCACCAGTTCTCGTTTCTCGCTTGTTTTATCAGATATGTACTGCGGAATTTGCCAAAGTGGGATGGTCTCTGATAGCTCGAGCAATTGTTTCACGTTCTCAGCGACTTTTTGCGGTCGAAGTCCAATTTCTGTGCAGTGCTGATAAATTTCGGAGATAAAGGTTCTGAAATTTTCTTCGCCTATTCCCAGGGATTGCATGCATGATATGCGCAATCCTGAGGCCCATGGCACATTGGGGCGCGGTCATGCCTGCGTTCTTTAGCATGATTCCCAAATCTCTAAGATCGTCAGGCTCAGAGTATCCCAAACCTGTCTTCCATCCCGTGGTTATGTTCGAGACAGATCCCTGACTAATAGCTGGATGCTATCTCATTTCTGGACACACCTCGAAGGTAAAGTTGGATGACTGTTCTCTTCAATGATTGCGGTATTTCAGGTCGCATCTTTTATCGTTACAATTACGTCGATGCATCGTAAATTGGCTGTGGTCAATTTGGGCGTCAAAATGGTCAAACCCACCCCTTGGTGGTAGCTTATTGCAAGACTAGGCGAGCATTGGGGAGAATTGTCGGAGAACTTCCATCCTTATTGCGAGGCTGTGAAACTGAATTATAAATGTCGTATGCAGAATCGCAGTTTTCTCCTAGAGCCCTTTACCGTAACTTATTTCTTACCGGTTTACTCTAGCCCGTCTCTAAATGCCGCATCGCGGTCGACACACATATTCATTCCAATTTTTGAATTTTAGATGTGATCACATGGTGCTACCACTAGCACCAGTATTACTAACAACATTCGAAATATTCTATGAACATGATCGTAGCCATCGTTCGCAAC
>WJXE01000070.1 GCA_009665115.1 Nitrosopumilales archaeon | reverse complement strand
AGCTATGTCTACAAAAAGCATTTATGAATTCACGTACGGAAACGAGGTAATCTGGGGAGCTACTGCCAGAATCTTAAAAGAGCTGCATGATTGCCTCTATGCAAAGCGTGAGTAGTACTGAAAATCTGTTTGTTTTCTCCGGCTAACGGTGCCCTGCAAGATTTTTCGATGGTGGGTTATAATGCCTTTCTTGCAGGTGTCCTTTTTTTACTGAGAGTTAGTTGGCATTTCCCGTCGACTCTCCGGAGGCGAAAAAATCAGAAAAATCGAGCCGTCTCTATGCATTTTGCAGAGTCGACGTTAAATATACAGGTTTGACCAAATCCGCTACGTCAACCCAACATTTTGCAATCTTATCCATGGAATGAATAGAATTCAGAACTGCAATAGTTGATTCGGAATTGGTCAATTCTATTTTTGCGAGCAACTCCTTTATCGAGTCCATGATAAGTCTAAATTCATTGTACATTTTGATCATCCCAATGGATTCAGATCTATTCTTTTTGGTGAAAGCAGCCACCGATTTTTCCTGCATTTTCTCTATATAACTACCTGCTTCGCTAATCTCATCGACAATTTTAGTCCGAGAAATAGATGGGACTGTCGATGCAAATTCCCCAATATAGTCACCGGCACTTTCGAGATGATTGGCTGCTATTCTATAATCCAAGATGTCGATATTGCTCAAGTTAAGCTTCCGTGCCAATTTCTGGTCCACCATTGCGCTGCGAATTAGCCTGACAAGCAGAAAGTATTGCCTGTCAACTTCATCGTCCCGACTAAAAATCAAATTCTTAATATCCTCTGATTTCAGCCTTAGGCCGTCCAAGGCATCTCGGTACATCCCTCCGACAATTGAGTTCATTCTCCGGAGGATTTTCTCTGCATCTAGAGTATTAGCATCAAGTAAAAACTGTATAGCAATGTTTGAATTATCCTCGTCCACTATCTCCAAACCCACGAGTTTTCTCATCGTTAGCTTTATGTGCTCTCGATGTTCGAAAAGGATCTGGCGTTTGCCCTTGATACGTATGTCGCTGTAGCCCAGAAGGTAGGCACCATATATTTGATTGATCAGGCTGTCAACGGAGGATTCGCCGTACAAGATAGTAACATCTTTTATTTGGCAGTCACTTGCTTCCGACGGAAATAACGAGATTGAATTGTCTTCATTAGTCTCAATGAACACTGTATTTCCTTTATTCAGACGGTTAGTTCTAACCCAGTCACTGGGCAAAGAAATAAGCATACTACTACCTATTTTCTGCAATCTCCTTGCGTACTTCAAATCAATACTTTATACTAATTTATACTAATTAAACATTATTTTTATATTTTATGTACCCTATAAACTAAATGTGTCAACAGTCGTTACACAGCCTGTTGCTATAGCCAAGGCCTTTAGCCCAGGTCATATTACTGGTATCGTAAAGAGAGCTTCCGTTCCATGTCGGCACTTTCTGTATCAGGGATCTGAGGGTGCTGGGTTTTCGATCGATCGAGGAGTTACAACGACTGTTAGCCTGTTCGACGATCGCAATTCCCGTTATCAAATTTCAATTAACGGGAGAACTGTTGAGGATGCAGACGTATCACAATTAGTTTTGCAACAATACCTGAAATTTATTGAACGACCATATTATATTAAAATTGAACATGATATCGAGATCCCAATTGGCTTTGGACTAGGTTCCAGTGGGGCAGCAGCTCTCAGTCTTTCATATGCTCTTAACCAGTCTTTGAAGGTAGGGCTAAGTGCAGAACAAGCAGCGCAAATTGCACACTGCGCTGAGATTGTATGCAGAACAGGATTAGGGACTGTGATAGCAGAATATACGGGAGGTTTTGAGACGCGGACGAGTGCTGGAGCACCAGGGATTGGCGTTATCAGGAAAATTGAACTCAAAGGCCATAGGGCAATCATATTCTGTATGGCTCCAATTTCTACTAAATCGATCCTATACGACAATTTTGATTTTAGATCTGGTTGGCACGACAACACTTGGTTAAACAATCTAAAGGCTGCGGTGGACATAAGAGACTTTGTAAACATGGCCTATGAGTTTGTATCAAATATGGGTTTGACAGAGGGTCGATGCAAGGAACCAATTAGCAGCTTGAAATCACACGGTTTTGACTCTAGTGTGGCGTTATTCGGCGACACAATTTTCACAATAGTTCCAGAAGACCGGGTTCGAGAGGCGGAACTGTGCCTTGTTGGCTTTAACGGTCAATTATTCACATGTAGCGTAGACAATGTCGGTGCAAGAGTGCTGTAGAGTATTAATGAGTGGCAAAATTCCCTCGAGCCATCCAAGATTGAAATCGCTTCTGGTTCGAGAGAAACTTGTGAATGGTTTCCTGCGGGGATTGGTCGCGGCAGAGGGTTTGATAGCTCATGGGAGGGGAGAGGCTTTCGATTACTTACTAGGCGAGCGGACTACTGAATCTGCCCATGATGCAATAAGTACTGCATCTACCGCGCTACTACTCGCAAGGCATCCGGTGATTTCTGTTAATGGGAATGTTGCCGCAATTTGTGCAAAAGAAATTGTCGAGCTAAGCAAAGTTACGAACGCACTGTTAGAGGTAAATCTTTTCTACAGAGACGAACGGCGAGAGCGATCTATCGAAAAAGAACTAATAAAAAACGGCGCAAGAAAGGTCTACGGGGTCGGTTCACGCTCTTCAGCAAGAATATCTGAACTGCAAAGTGAGCGGCGAAGAGTAGACCCCCATGGTATTTACGTGGCTGACGTTGTTCTTGTCCCTCTTGAAGATGGAGACAGAGCGGAGGCCCTTGTCAAGATGGGCAAAAAGATTATCGCGATAGATCTGAACCCGCTCTCTAGAACCGCGAGAGTGGCTCAAATTACAATAGTAGATAATATTACCCGAGCATTACCAACAATGGTTTCCATCGTAAGACAACTCAAATGTCCCAAAGACGATGCGATATTCACCAAAATTATCAAGGGATTTAATAATAAAGAGAACCTTGCACATTCATTAAAAATTATTCGAGGGGGTACAAATGCAGCGGCATTATCAAAAAAATTGTAATCACACCAACACACTTGTCAGAAGAAACAACGTCAATGATATTCTTACGCTAAAGAAAAAAGGAGAGAAGATCGCCGCGCTGACTTCATATGATTATTCTACTTCGTTGATCTGTGACAAGGCAGGTGTCGATATTATTCTTGTAGGCGATAGTGCAGGTATGGTTATGTTGGGGTATAAAAGTACAATGCCCGTTGGAATAAAGGAGATGCTTGTCTTTTGCAAGGGAGTAGCCATGGGAACAAAACGGGCAATGGTGGTGGCTGACCTACCTTTCGGTTCTTATCAACCTGGCGTGGGTGCCGCTATAAAAAATGCTATAAGATTTATAAAAGTTGGCTGCGATGCGGTAAAACTTGAGGGGGGAACCGAAGTAGTGGATACAATAAAGGCATTAGTTTCTATGGGCATTCCTGTCATGGGGCATATCGGGCTAAAGCCTCAGACTTCTTCTTTATGGGAGGGCTACAAAGTGCAAGGTAAAACAAAAAATTCGTCACAAAAACTAATTACGGAGGCCAGAGCCCTAGAACAAGCAGGCGTATTCAGCATAGTTCTCGAAATGGTAACAAGCGAAGTTGCTAAGATCATCTCAGAAAACCTTTCTGTGGCAGTAATTGGAATAGGTTCTGGTGCTGGTTGCGACGGTCAAGTCCTAGTATTACACGACATGCTCGGCATATACGAAGATATAAGGCCAAAATTCGTCAAACGATATGCCGACTTATCTAATTCCATTTTTCAAGCCGTCTCACTGTATAGGTCTGATGTCAAAAGTGCGAAATTTCCCGAAGAAGAGAACGTTTTTCATATGAATTCTAATGAATACAGAGAATTGCAAAAAAATACTACAAAAAAATAGAAGAGGTACTGAATGCATTTAGCGAATAAAAGGGGAACACATCCATCTAAGGACATAGTAGCTACGCAAGGAAAAGAAATTTTAGGAAAAAAAATAGTACTTTGTATCACAGGCAGTGTCGCGGCGTACAAGGCGATCGACTTAGCACGTCTACTGATGCGACACGGAGCAGATGTCTATGCTGTAATGTCCGAATCATCTACTTCGACGCTGATTAAAGCCGATATCATGAAATGGGCTACAGGTAATGAAGTTGTGACAAAATTAACTGGAAAATTAGAGCACATAGCGTTAGCTGATACTGGTATGTCAGATCTCATTCTTGTTTACCCATGCACTGCTAATACGATAGGTAAGATTGCGAATGGGATAGACGACACAACTGTTGCTTCTGTTTTGACTGTTGCTCTTGGTTCGAGAATCCCCATCATTGTTGCACCCGCTATGCATGAGTCGATGTATACAAACGACATAATCAGACAAAATGTCGATCGGTTAAAGGATATAGGCGTGAAATTTTTAGAACCTTTTGTTGAAGAGGGCAAAGCCAAGATAATGGAACCGGAATTGGTTTTGCAATCGGTTATGAGAGAACTTAACGAGATGCATACATCGTTCTCGTTAGAAGGGAAGAACATCCTAGTGACGGCTGGCAGCACAGTCGAGCACATTGACCCTATTCGGGTTATCACGAATCTAAGCTCAGGTAAAATGGGAATTGCGATTGCAGAAGGAGCGCTGCTTGCAGGTGCAAAAGTTACGCTGGTATACGGTCATGGATCGGATGGCACACGCGTCCCAATAAAAATCAGAAATGTAATCAAAGTAAACACAAGCAGAGAAATGGAGATGACTATCTCGTCGGAATTATCTTCAAAGAGATATGATATTGTTATTTTCTGTGCTGCAATAACGGACTTTGCTCCTCAACAGACGTCGCCTAAAAAAATAGAGACTAAAAAAGGCAAATTCGTATTACCACTGTTACCTACGACAAAAATAGTAGATCGAGTTAAGCCTATCAGCAGAAATAATAAACTATTTTTAGTCGCGTTCAAAGCGGAACACGATGTCTCAGATTCGTACTTAATTAACAAGGCATTTCAGAAATTGCACGAGTGCGATGGAGACTTGGTAATCGCGAATGATTTAGGTAGGAAAGGTTGTGGAATCGGTTCTGACGAGAACGAGGTTTTCATAATAGATAGACAGAAGAAAGTTATTCATCTGCCTTTGCAAGATAAATATCAGGTAGCCCGAAAAATACTTGATACAATTGCAAATCTATGCCAAGTACAAAAAGATTCCAACAAATAATAATCTCTGCTTCATAATACAAGATGAAATTCGCGGCATTTTCGAGCCTACTACTACAGATCAATCCTCCTAACTGAATTTCTCTTGCCCAAGAAAAACACTGTCGCATATACTTCTGATTTATTTCTGTTCAAACGCCGTGCCCGTCTGAAGGAATTTAATATCACATCCATATTGTAAGCAGAAATGGTACAGTTTTTCCTTAGACTACCACATGCCTCATTCAGGCCCATGTAGCATTCAGTGTCCGTTAATATCCAGATTGGATCTGACGACTTGCTAGAAGCGTCAGCTAAATATAACAAAATGCAGACGTAAACCGTCTGCTTCAGCCGAGTACGAGAAGATCCTTCGTGAAAGCGTTTAAGTTCCTCGCCTGCCCATTATCTACAATGACGCTGTCCTCGATCCTTACGCCAAACTTACCATTTAGATATATCCCGGGTTCAATAGTAATGGCCATGTTTCTCTTTAAAACCTGTTGGTTTGGAGTCCTCAACCAAGGAGGCTCATGGACATCAAGACCTATCCCGTGTCCCGTTGAGTGAATAAACTGATTTCCGTATCCCCCATAACTGATCAATGCTCTACACTCTTTATCTACTCGCTCGCAAACGACGCCTTCCTCAGCGCAGTTAATCCCTAGTTGTTGAGACTGTTTGACTAGTTCATATGCTTCTTTCGTTTCAGATGCCGCTGTACCTAATGCAAAAGTTCTAGTCGCGTCTGCTATATACGAGGCATATCGGAGAGTCAAGTCTACTACGACCATGTCGCCATCGACGAATTTACGATCGGAAACCTGTGCATGGGGCAGGGCTCCATTTGGACCGCTCGCGATTATCAAAGGATTCAACGTTGATTTCAGACATGCAGAATTGGCGCCCATCTGCATGGCTTCAAATATTATCTTAGCCTGCAAAGCACGCTCTGATAGCCCAATTTTGATTTCGTGTGTGCATATTTCATATAAATCATCGAGGACTTTTGCCGCCTTAGATATTGCATAAATTTCGTTCTCCTCCTTGATCATTCGTGCTTCAATTAATGTATCTGCATTAACAATAAAGTGTTTTTTAGAGGCCTTCGTTCGGATTGCTTCAACGGTAGGGTAGTCCGCATAGTCTGCACATACCACTTTGTCTTTAACCGCATTGATAAACGTGTCAATTAATTGAAATCCTCTGTCCGAGATAATCACTTCGCAGTCTTTGGAATCCTGTTGTGCTCTTGAAGCCTCCAATTTAGGAACTACCAACGAAGTTCTATCATTGCTGCAAATAGCAATCGCCTCGCCCCAAAAATTGGTAAGATAGAACACATTTTCGGGCTGAAATGCAGCTACCGCGTTGAACCCCTTTGCTGATGCAATTTGCATGATTCTCGAACGACGATTTTTCATTCTCACATATTACGATTGGACAGTCTTATGATCGTATTGCGCTCCTAAGAGCAGATCGGCGTAATATCTGCTACGAGTCAATACTCAAATGGACCAACAAACATTATGGCTAATAATGTTGTGTAACGTCGGTAGCTCTAGCACACAGACAGTCGATGTAATTATAAATATCGGAAGGTAATTCGGTCATTTATCCAACATGGAATACCTAGTTATGCTTCCTGGTCCTACCAACGTACCAGATCGAGTGATGAACGCTATGCTAACTCATATTATCAATCATAGAAGTGATGATTTTCGTCGTCTTTACAAGACCATTGTTGAAAAGACGCAAAGGGTATTCCAAACACAGAATGATATCGTTTTGTTGACCACATCAGGGACAGGCGCAGTAGAAGCATCTGTTATCAATATGATCAGAAAAAACGACAAAGCGATCATTCCTGTTAACGGCGAATTCGGAACACGTCTAGCAGACCTGATAGACAGCTGGGGAGGTCATGCGATAAGAGTCACCGCACCATTCGGTCAGAATCCCCAGTATTCAGAAATCGAAGATGCTTTTGACCGCAACAAGGATATTAAAGCCATATATGCAGTTTACAACGAGACGTCTACCGGAACAACCTTGCGATATATGGACAAGCTAAGTCAATTGTGTTCCGAAAGGGGTGCCTTTTTCATTGCAGACGCAGTTTCAATTCTCGGTGGCGACGAGTTACCAGTTGACAAATGGAATGTCGATATTTGTGTAACAGCTTCCCAGAAGGCATTGGCAGCGCCACCAGGAGTAGCTCCAATGTCGATTAGCGCGAGGGCGAAAAAACATATGCAAGCGAACCCTCCTCCAACACAATACCTTAACTTAAAAAGATACTTTAGGTATTACGAAGAAAATTTTGAAACCCCATTCACTCCTGCGTTGTCACTGTTCAATGCTTTCAGTGAAGCACTCGACATGGTTCTTGAGGAAGGATTGGACAAAAGAATTGCACGTCACAAAGCCTGCGCAGATGCGTTTTACGCAGGTCTGGATGCGATGGGCCTATCACCTTTTGCGAGGCAAGATGCTAGGAGCAATGTAGTAATTGCTATCAACTATATACCGGGAATGGATGACAAGAAATTTAGAGGATTACTTTCACAACAATTTAGGATTCTTGTTGCTGGCGGCTTTGGCGACCTCAAGGGTAAAGTGTTCCGAATCGGATCAATGGGTGAGGTTAGTAAGTATCATGTGATGAGAACCTTGTCCTCTATCGCATCAGTCATGAACATTTTGGGATTAAAGGTGAGTCCAGATGCAGGTTCTATTGCGCTAAAAAAACTCGAAAGTGTTATCTAACCTTTTTTGGTACCTCGTTTCCATGAAGCTTAATATAAGGTAAATCGGATGTCAAATTTCATGACTTTAGAGAAGGGCTCCCTTATATTGATAGATTATACAGCTAACATTAAAGATACTAGCAAAATTTTTGAAACCACCATTGAGGAAGACGCCAAAAATTCAGACCTCTACGACCCGACACGCAAATATGGACCAAGACTTGTCTCTGTCGGCGAAGGTTGGGTTTTAAAGGGTCTAGACGAGGCTTTGGCAGAAGCA